>DASXKM010000059.1:0-1996 GCA_036496825.1 Puia sp.
TATTATTCATGACTGATGGTTGTGCCGGAATTCCCGGTTATGAGCAAGTCCAGTTCCTGTCCTTTACCTATGACTACTTTTCGAACTCCGGCCTCGATGGCTTTAAAAGCGTTGTCGAGTTTGGGTATCATGCCGGCGAATATTTTTTTTGTTTCTTTCAGCTCACTATAATACCGGGGATGTAATTTTTCGATCACTGAATTTTCATTTTCAACATCTCTCAAAACACCGGATTTTTCAAAGCTGTATATCAATACGACTTCAAAAAAAGAGCTGAGTGATTTTGCAATTTCCTGTGCAATGGTATCCGCATTGGTATTTAGTAACTGACCCTTGCCATCATGAGTTACAGGGGCAACCACCAGGGATTGACCATTTACAAGCGTCTGGATTAGCCAGGAAGCATTCACCTGATCTATATCGCCTGCGAATCCATAATCTATATCCGCTTTCATCCTTTTATGTGAAAGAATGCTGTTTCCATCGGCACCCGTAATGCCAATGGCATTACATTGTAAAGACTGTAGCAGGGCAACAATATTTTTATTGATGTAACCGGCATATACCATGGTTACAATTTTTAACGTCTCAGCATTAGTTAAACGCCGACCGTCGATCATCTGCTGGGGAATACCCATTTTCTCTGCCATCCGTGTAGCCAGCTTTCCGCCGCCGTGAATCAGGATCTTTTTTGATCGGATAGCTGCAAATTTTTTCAGAAATGATAAAAGCATTTGTTCATCATCAATAATATTTCCCCCAATCTTGACCACATATAATATTTCCATGATCAGGATTTAAGAATTTCACTCAGTACGGACTGGGCAGCCCAAACCCTGTTACCGGCTTGCTGTGTAACAATGCTATGTGGTCCGTCAAGCACTTCATCGCTTAATTCCACATTACGACGTACAGGCAGACAGTGCATTACTTTTGCCTGATTGGTTAGAAGCAATTGTTCATTGGTTAACATCCATTCCGGATCATTGGTATACATTTTTCCATAATCACTGTAGGTGCTCCAGTTTTTTACATAAACAAAATCGGCGTCTTTCAGTGCTGCATCCTGATTGTGCAATATGCGGGCTCCGTTTGTAAAACGGGGATCCAGATCATAGTCCTCAGGATGTGTAATAACAAAATCCGCCTTGCCCCATGCGTTTACCCATTGTGCGAAACTGTTTGCCACGCATTGAGGCAGTGGTTTTACATGAGGTGCCCAGGTAAGTACGATTTTGGGTTTTCTAATCGTGTTGTTATTTTGTAAACACTCAGTGATAGTAAGAATATCTGTCAGACTCTGCAATGGATGCAATGTGGCACTTTCCAGGCTCACTACCGGGATTCCGGCATATTTTACGAATTGAGTAATATATAATTCGCTGTAATCATCCTCTTTATTTTTTAAAGAAGGGAAAGTACGTATACAAAGAATATCAAAATATTTTCCAAGTACCGGCGCCGCATCTTTAATATGCTCAACGGTATTTCCACTCATGATGGCTTCTTCTTCAAATTCCAACGCCCATCCTTCCTTATCAACGTTGAACACAAGCGGTTCCAATCCCAGATTTAGGGCAGCGACCTGAGTACTGAACCGGGTGCGTAAACTTGGATTTAAAAAGAGGAGACCAATTTTTTTCCCGTTGCCAAGCGTTTTATCGGCATAAGGATTTTTTTTATACCGAAGTGCCTGTCCCACCAGGTGATCAATATTGGAAACGTCTGCTATAGAAATAAAATTCTTCATGCCTGATGAACCAGATTGGGGGATGAGACCATATTGTTTATTTCCTCTTCAAGTGATTCGAGGAATTCTTCCGCCTCTTTTTTTCTCAAAGCCAGCGAAGGCAGGAGGCGGATCGTGTTCGGTTTTGATTCTCCTGTAAATACCTGTTGATGGAACAGAAGATTTTTTTTGAGATCTTTTAGATGATCATCCAAATCAAATCCGATCATTAATCCTCTTCCGCGAACATTTTTAAGACCCTTTATT
>DASXKM010000060.1:0-3097 GCA_036496825.1 Puia sp.
ACAGGCTGCCAGGCGTCTCGTGGACAATATTCAGGAGTACGACAATCATCTGACGACCGGATTTCTCGGAACGCCCTATTTATGCGAAGTGCTGACTCATTTTGGTTATGATACGGTCGCCTATAAACTATTGTTGCAGGAAACTTATCCTTCCTGGTTGTACCCTGTCAAGATGGGCGCCACGACCATTTGGGAAAGATGGGATGGAGAGAAGCCGGATAGTAGTTTCCAGACGCCTGGTATGAATTCTTTTAATCATTATGCCTATGGAGCCATTGGCGACTGGATGTACCGGAATATTACAGGATTGGACACGTACGACGAAGGAGCGGGGTATAAGAAAATAAGAATCCGGCCGCACACGGGGGGAAATCTGAGTTATGCCAGCGCAGAATTGAAAACAGGCTATGGTAAACTATCTGTCAATTGGAAAATAACTGACGGAAATTTTTCAATGGATATCGAAATTCCTGCCAATACAAGCGCATCCATTTTTGTACCGGCATCATCGGCGGAATCCATTTCCGAAAACGGAAAATCTTTATCTGATGAGAAAGAAATTATTGTAAAGGGAAAGCAGGGAAATTATATTGAGTTACAAACAGGTTCGGGCAATTACCATTTTGTAGTTGCGAACCGTTAAACAGGCATTATGAATTCGGATGCCTGCAAATTTTCCAGTATTCAAAAATAATTCTCAATTGATCTTTTATTTCTTTTATGCTCTGGCCTTTCAGAAAAAACCCCTGAACCGTCAGATGTAAATAGGCTTCGTTCACATATTTCTTTTCCGCCGAAGTACTGTAAAAAATGAAGGGAATGGATTTCTTTTTTAATATTTCGTTATGATCCAGTTTGTTTTTGAATTCAAGACCGCTCATGCCCGGTAAATTCACATCACTGATGATAATGAAAGGCTGCTCGTCATTCTTATCCAGAAAATGATAAGCATCCGCAGGGTTGCTAAATGAAATCACCCGGTTCGGAATTTCAAGATCCTTCAGCACCTCATTGAATATTTCTGCATCATCTTCATCGTCTTCCACCAGTATAATTGGTCCTTTCATCATTGTATGTTTGATTTATATAGCTGAAGATAAAACAATTTAGAACTTTTTCGCCCCCCATGTTAATCATCAGGAGCCAGCTGTTGGGGTTTAATCCCTAATAATTAATACTTAATCATTCGCTTTCTAGTATCTGTAACAAACCGCATTAATATTCATGCCGGCGCCCACGGAGGCGAAAAGAATAATATCGCCCGCAGATAAATCATGTTCCGGGAACTGGTGTTTTCTTACGAGGTCCAGTAAGGTTGGAATGGTCGCCACCGAACTATTGCCAAGCCAGCTGATGCTCATGGGTGTAATAAGAGACGGAGGATTTTCAATTCCATAGAGTGCATACAGTTTTTTTATGATGGCTTCATCCATTTTTTCGTTGGCCTGGTGGATGAATATTTTCTTGATGTCACCAACCGGTATACCTGATTTGTCGATGCATGCCTTCATCGCTTCGGGAACATGTTTCAAAGCATATTCATAAACTTTCCTGCCTTTCATTTTCAGATAACGGATGCGGGGATTACTATCCGGAAAAAATGACGGGCCGATATTGATATAGTCGACTTCCTCGAGACTATGCGTCTGAACAGTAAAAGCTAAAATACCGGAAGAATTTTCATCGCCCTCTTTTTTCTCCAGTACTACGGCTCCTGCACCATCACTGAAAATCATGCTGTCACGGTCAAACATATCTATAACACGGCTCAGTGTTTCTGTGCCAACGATCAGCGCCTTGCTGGCCATTCCCGACTTGAAAAAAGAGTCTGCCTGTATCAGGCCCTGTAACCATCCCGGACAGCCGAATAAAATATCATAGGCGATACAAGCCGGATTTCGTATGCCGAGTGCATGTTTCAGCTGACTGGCCAGGGAAGGCACCGCGGCGGTCTGAATGGTATCCTTTATTACGTTTCCGAAGTTGTGTGCAACGATCAGCTGATCCAGGGTTTCAGGATCCACGCCGGAATCTTCGATTGCTTTTAATGCAGCTTCATACCCGATATTGGAGGCGTTCAGATCATCTGTTGTATACCGTCGTTCTTCAATGCCTGTAATTTTCTTAAACTTATTCACAACTTCGGATGGATCAACCGGCAATGGTAATCCATCAGCAGTGAAAAATTCATGTTGTGCAAAATCCTGATTGGTTTGTACAAAAGGAGGAATATAGGATCCAGAACCTGTAATAACAGAACGAATCATACGGAAGACATTATTTTAAAGGAGCAAATCCGCCGTCACACGTTCCGGATAAACTGTCGCCCTTAAATTTAAGTTGTATTAAAATAAAAATAAAATCTTCATTTGGAAATTGCGACACCAACAAATGAATCCGCTGTTCCATAATAAAGAAACCATTTTCCCTTATAATAAACCAAACCTTCGGCAAACGTAGTTCCGGCCGCATATTGGCCACTGAGTTCATAGGGAAGGGTGGGCTTCAAAAAAGGGCTGTCTGAACGGATCAGAGGGGTCTGCAAATCTTTCGGATCGAAAAATACCCTTCCGGTGGAATACGTGCCGGGTGGTAGAGACGGATCCGCATTTGATGGATTATTCGCATTTTTCCCATTATAAATCAGCATAACACCACGGTCGGTTATCAGCGCGGGAGGTCCGCATTCATCCAGGTCACTGTCAAAATAATGGGGTCTTGTCTCAATGGCTTTTTTCAGAAAACCTGCCTTGTCCAGCAGGGGATACCAGTCGTAGAGATTCTCGGACCATGCCAGGTTTACAAAATGTTCTCCCCAATACATCCAGTATTTGCCGTCAATTTTGGCCAGTACAATTTTGTTATCCACCATTTTTGTGATCATGGAAGCCGACTTACTTGCCGTGTCCAGAAACCTTCCGTTATACGCTTTGGCGAAAGCGGGTCCCTTTTTCTCCCAATGAAAAAGATCTTTCGAAAACGCAATCGACAATCGGGGTATTTTATAATTCCAGGAAGTATAAGCCAGCACGTATAGACCCTCTTCTGTTTGAACAATGCGTGGATCTTCACAGCCCCCGGGATAATCAAATTGCTG
>DASXKM010000061.1:0-4444 GCA_036496825.1 Puia sp.
GTTCAGCTTAACCGTCACTTCAATCCCTTCCGATTTCCAGCTCTCATCTTTTCCCTGGAGGGCGATCCAGTGCCCGTTGCAGCGTACGGCAATCCCATCCGGGAAGCGCATGGTTTTTACTTCCCTGCCCGTAACCGGATGGACATGCACAAACAAAAAAGAGGCAGCTGATAATCCGGATAACTGAATAAACCTTCGTCTTTGCACGCCGGTGATTATTTTTTCTATTGAAATTGAAAATAGATCAATGCAATTGCTGCCATCGTCATCACTATAAAAGTAATCATCCCCAGCACATTGGAGAGGCGGGAATTGGTAAAATTGTTCATAATTTTTTTATTGTTCCCGATGTGCATCACCACGGCGATCATCACAGGGGAAGTGACGCCGTAGAGGATGGCAGTATAAATGAGGGCCTTCATAGCGCCGATTCGAAGAATATTGATCAGGAGCCCGATTACCAGTGCAAAAATAATTACGATGTAAAAGGGACGAGCCTCCGAGAATTTTTTATCAAGACCCTCCTGCCATCCGAAGGATTCTGCCAGCATATAGGAGAGTGAACCGGCCAAAACGGGGATGGCCAGAAATCCCGTGCCGATCACGCCCAGTGCAAAAAATATATAAGAGAATTTGCCGGCCAGGGGTTCAAGTGCCTTTGCCGCCTGCTCCACGGTATTGATGTCCCGGATGCCGCCATTGAAAAGCACGACGCCCGTGGTGAGAATAATAAACATCATCACCAGGTTGGAGGCAAACATACCCGTGTTCACATCCAGTTTCATATTATCCAAAGCGCGTTTGTTGACCATGATATGTTTCTTTTTGTGCTCTCTGTCTTCAGCCTCCATGGTCGCCTGCCAGAAAAATAAATAGGGTGAAATCGTCGTGCCCAGGATCGCAACCACCATTTCAATAAAGTCCTTATTCAGGTCGATATGCGGCACCAGCGTATGGATGAGCACTTCTTTCCAGTTCACTTTTATTATAAACGGAACGATCAGGTAGAGAAGGATGGACAAACAGAACCATTTTAATATACCCGCGATTTTCTGATAGGGATACGCGATGATCACCACCATCATAATGATGGTAAAAAGCAGGCTGAAGGCAAAGGCCGGAACGGCGGGGAAAAGCAGGTTACTCACTGCGCCCATGCCCGCGATATCCGCCCCGATATTCAGGATGATCGCGGGCACACTGAAGATCAGCATCAGGTATAGTATGGCTTTCGGATAAAAATTTTTTAGGGTATGCGTAAGTCCCTGAGATGTAACCATACCGATTCTGGCACACATGCCCTGCATGGCCGCCATCAGCGGAAACGTAAAGGGCGCCATCCAGAGCAGCACGAGTCCATAACCCGCCCCCACCTGCGAATAGGTAGCAATGCCGGATGGATCGTCATCGCTGGCACCGGTGATAAGTCCGGGCCCAAGTATTTTCAGGAATTTATTCAGTTTCCCTTTCAGCGCCATAATAAAAACCATCATCCCGCCAAACAGCGGGAATGGTTTTCAAGATACAATTCTTTAATGAACCATATACAGGGAACTGCGGCGCAGCGTATTTTCTGCTTCCAGAAAATCTATCACGATACCCGAAATGGCGTCATATTCAAGGAGAAATCCATCATGACCATATGTGGAAGGGATCATATTAAAAAACGCGCCGGGAATATTTTCGGCCAGGAACTCCTGTTCTTTTTCTGTAAAAAGAATGTCGGAACGAATACCGATGACATGCGTTTTTGCCTTTATTTTTTTCAGGGCCGCAGTCACGCCGCCCCTTCCGCGGCCCACCTGATGCGAGTCCATGCTCCGGGATAATTCAAAATAGCTGAACGCATTAAAACGGGCAGCGAGTTTTTCTCCCTGGTAACTCTGATAGGATTCACTCTTGAAAGGTCCGATGGTATTCAGATCGGTATCTGCCTGGTAGAAATTATAGGTATCCTGGTTGCGATAAGAAAGCAGGGCGAGTCCCCGCGCAACTTTCATTCCGTTTATACCGGCTTCCGGATTGCTTTCTTTCCAGCCGGGGTCCAGTTCAATACAATGACGTTGGGAGGCATTGAAGGCCCGGGCCCAGGGTGAATGAAAAGCATTGGTGGCGATGGGAACAATATGCTCGAATAAATCCGGTTCTTCGATGGCCCATTCGAGCAGCTGCTGGCCGCCCATGGATCCACCGATACCGATTTTGATCCGCTCAATGCCGAGGAATTTTCTCAATGGCTGATAGGCCCGGATCATATCCCTTGGTGTAAAAAAGGGGAATGTGTGATAGTAGGGTTCGCCGGTTACCGGATTGAGTGAAAGAGGCCCCAGGCTGCCATAACAACTCCCTGGCATATTCACGCAAACGATAAAATATTTTTCCGGATCTATCAGGTGTCCTTTTCCCACGAGGCCCGGCCACCAGTCAACAGGGTTGCTGTTGGCCGTGAGTGCATGAAACACCCAAACCACATTCGATTTGTCGGCGTTCATTTTACCAAGCGCATGATAGCCGAGGTGATAACCGGGAATTGCAAATCCGGATTCCAGTTGAAATGGGGACGGAAAATTAAAGGTCTTATGAATTGTCAATTGTTAATTGTTAATTGTTAATGCCTGTTATCAATTGTCAATTGCTAACGTCCTTGACGCGCTGGCGAACGCCCAATTAACAACTGACAACTAACAATTAAACAAGCGCTTCTTTCCGCGCAGAGACTTTATCGAATGCCTGCTGAAAGTCCGCCTTGATGTCTTCAATATGTTCGATACCCACGCTGATGCGTACCTGGTTCGGCCGGACGCCGGCGGCCAGTTGTTCATCGATACTGAGTTGTTCGTGCGTTGTCGATGCCGGATGAATCACCAGTGTTTTTGCATCACCCACATTTGCCAGATGGCTGGCCAGTTTCAGGTGATCGATGAAACTGGCTGCATTTTCTTTTTCACCCCGCACTCCAAAATTCAGTATACCGCCAAAACCATTCTTCAGATATTTTTTTGCCAGGGCGTTATAAGGACTGGAAGAGAGACCGGGATATTCCACAAATTCAACCTGCGGATGTTTTTCCAGCCACTGCGCCAGTTCCAGCGCATTGTCCACATGACGCTGAACACGCAGGGAAAGTGTTTCGAGACCCTGTGTTAAAAGGAAAGAATTAAAAGGACTCAGTGAAGAGCCGAAATCACGCAGGCCTTCCACCCGTGCGCGTATCGCAAATGCCACATTCGGAAGCCCCAGCGGGTTTCCTTCTCCGAAAATATTCCAGAATACCAGGCCGTGATATCCTTCAGATGGTTCCGTAAATCCGGGGAACTTGCCATTGCCCCAGTTATAATTACCACCGTCTACAATCACGCCGCCGATGCTGGTTCCATGTCCGCCAATCCACTTGGTAGCAGATTCAACGACTACGTTAGCGCCGTGTTCCAGGGGACGGAAAAGATATCCAGCTGTACCAAAAGTGTTGTCTACAATCAACGGCAGATCGTGTTTGCGCGCCAAAGCGGCAATTTTTTCAAAATCAGGAATATTGAGTCTTGGATTACCAATGGTTTCGAGATAAATGGCCTTTGTATTTTTATCGATATGTACTTCAAAACTTTCCGGATCATCGCCGTTCGCAAAACGGGCTTCGATACCCAGCTTTTTCAGCGTTACTTTAAACTGGTTATAGGTACCTCCATAGAGAAAGGAGGTGGAAACAAAATTATCACCCGATTGAAGAATATTCGCCAGCGCGAGGAACTGGGCAGCCTGTCCCGAGCTGGTGGCCACCGCGGCCACTCCACCTTCCAGGGCTGCGATGCGCTGTTCAAAAACATCCGTGGTCGGATTCATAATGCGGGTGTAGATATTCCCGAATTGTTTCAGTCCGAAAAGATTTGCTGCGTGTTCCGCATTATCAAACACATATGAAGTGGTCTGATAAATAGGCACCGCGCGGGCCTTGGTGGTTGGATCAGCTGTTTGACCGGCATGCAATTGCAATGTTTCAAAACGAAGAGGTGCACTCATAAAATAACGTTTAGTAGTTTGAAAAAATCAGATCAGAATCAGAATATAATGGAGCAGTGGGGCAGACCAGTTAAAATATCAACAACATCGCATCGTTGTGCAGAAAGAAAAAACGGTGAACGTAGTTGTGTATTTCATGTAGCCTACAAATGTAATAGAGTATTATCAATCCCCAAAAATATTATCGCACTGGTTTACAGTATTTTAACATTATTATGGGCTAATCCACTTTTTTTATCTTAAGAAAATATAACTGTCGGGATACGGTGCGCAAGATAGATGCCATAAGTAATTACACTTACAGGCACTTGCCTTTCGGCATTTTTCGTTTTCCCATCGGCAGTTTGAGTCATATCAATAAACGGGAAAAATCCGTTGTATTGCATAATGAAATTTGAAATAGTATCTTAAGTTCTGCATTTTCGTT
>DASXKM010000062.1:0-7256 GCA_036496825.1 Puia sp.
GATGGACAAAACTTTCTGGGGAGCCTATTTCGGAATGCTGATCGACCGGTTTGGTATTATCTGGATGGTGAACTGTGATGAATAGTGGAAGAATTTCGCTTCAGATTAATCCAAACTTCCGCCATTACAGCGTGTAAGCTGAATCCTATCCAGAATGCCGTTCCAAGAAAGGTCTGCGGCTTCAATCCAAAAAAAACAAACGACAAAGCCATGATCGGGCGGACGGTTGTTATCGCCAGACCTACTGCATAAGCGCGCAGCAACCATTCCCAGTTTCGAACAGGCTGATTTTTATTTCTGAGGGACAGGGTAACCGAAATCAGAAAATACAAAGCGAAAAATGAACTCGCCACAGCTTCATTCAGTCCACCCAACGGCAAAACAACAAACGGCATCACAAGTGCCGAAATGCCGATGATATAAGACGAGATGATAAAAACAGACCGGCTTTTGGATCCGGAAGAATTTGTTCCGCTGAGAAACTGCAAGGGACCGAGCAAAATAAAAATTAATCCCGGGATTATATGAACGATCGTGAGCGCAGGGAAATCGTGCAAACCAGTATCGAATGGAAACCTCGGAGAAATTAGCCACCTACCAAATCCCGCCATTATACCCAGGCGCCGCAGAACCATCAGGATGCCGATAACGGTCAGCGTCCAGGTTACTATCCAAAGGAATTTGCGGAGGGTATTCACGATATAAAAATAAGCACAACAAATTACGGAATGGTATTAAAATTCTGGTTTTGTATTTATCAGATTACTAATAAGTTAATCGGATTATTTTGAGCTGAACTTTACGTTTGTGAAATGGGTTGTCCCCAGGCCCTGTTAACATCTCATGAACAAGCCATGGCATCGTTTTGCCCTAAATTGCCCGGGCCTTTTATTAACAAGTGCAACGATTTAATATTCATGAAATGAATAAAAAATTTCTTTTCAGTGTATTTCTCTGTATTGCTGTTGCTACAGGTGCATCGGCCCAAAAAACAAATATTGATACCATTCGGAATTTCGTTTTGATCTGATTTTCATTTGTTAGAGAATCGTTATTACGCAAATCGTTGACGCGCATCAGGCATCCTCTGTGTGTATTTTGCGTTTTTTATTATATAAAGAAGTAATCGATGAAAAAGTTATTTGTAGCAGTGATTTGTGTGGGTCTGACTTTTACTGCGGCGGCCCAGAAGGTCCGCAGTGTTGCTGTTTATCACAATGTGTATGCATTCCATCCGGCATTTGGATTTGGTGTTGGCTACTATCCTCCATTCTATAGTCCATTTGGATTCTATGGACTTCCTTATGGAGCTTATTATCCCTACGGATCGATGTATAGCAGGCCAAGCAAGCTCCAAACACAGGAAGAAGATATCAGATCCGATTACGCGGACCGGATTTATTCATTGCAACAGGATGACAGCCTGACGAATAAACAAAAACGTCAGGAGGTTCGCGCTTTGAAGAAAGAACGTGATCACAAAATTCATAACCTCGTGGCGAACTATCATAAGCAATCCGGGAATCCAAAAGATGATCAGCAACCGCAGAGTCAACAAGAGGAACCTTCGGTAACACAATAGTTGTTTCAGGGACGTATGTATAATGCGTAATTTTGCACATACAAAAAAACATCCTTTTGGCCACCCTGATTTTTGGCTGGTTGCAGTCGACGAAGGGGCAAAGCAAACACCTGACTATGGGTGATTCAATTCCGGTATTTTCCCTCCCCGACCAAAACAACAACCTTTTCAACATTTCGGATTATATGGGCAGGAAAATCCTTGTGATTTATTTTTATCCCAGAGATGAAAGCAGTGGTTGCACAAAAGAGGCCTGCTCATTCAGGGATCAGTATGATGCATTTACGAAAGCAGGAGCGATGGTGATTGGTATTAATTCCGGCACCGTGGAAAGTCACAGGAAATTTATTCAAAATCATAAGCTGCCATTCACTTTACTAAGTGATCCGGAAAATAAAGTCTTAAAAATGTTTGGTGTTAAAAATAAATTTTTTATAACCGGAAGGGAAACCTTTGTAGTTGATCTGTCGGGTAAAATCGTTTTTACATTCGATTCATTTACGAACGGTCCTGCACATGAAAAAAAAGCATTGCAGTTTATTGACAATATGCGTAAACCGGTTGGATGATCTGTGCGCATAATACGTACTTTCATACATGCAAAAGACCCGGTCAAAATGGATTACCAGGGGAATTGTTATCGTTTTATTGCTGATTGGATTCAGGATTATCAGCCTTTATTATTTCAGCGCACCGACATACGCAATCCTTGCACTGGTAGGACTTATCGTATTAACCTATCTGGTTGTGTTTTTTAATGAAATTTTCGGAAGAAAAAGAAAGTGATCACGTCGTCATCTTTTTCCCAACGAATTCCATAAGAATTATGCAACCCAGGCACGATGAGTAAAATTTGTTCCGGATTTACATCTAATTAAAGCTAGCTTCGGCAATATTAAATCTTTCAGATGTTAAAATTGCCGGTTTATAAGAATGTGTTTACCGGAATTATTTCCATTTGTTCGCTGGTTTTTTCAAATCAATCCAATGGCCAATCAATCGTTGGTAAATGGAACCAGGTAACGGTAAAGCAATGGCTGACCGATGAAGGAGCAAAGAAATACGGTAAACCATTTGTTGTGACTGATATGTCAACCATCGGAACGGTCGTCAGCGAATTTAAATCAAACCATACTTTTGTAACCACTTCGGGTAACAGTCAGGGCGAGTCACGCACTTATTCCGGCACCTGGTCAATGGATGGAAATGTTTTGATTATGACGGATCAAAAAGCCAGCAGTTCTGTAAAAAGTACAATTTCGCAAAAATCGGGTGTTCTTATTATGGAGATCCTTTATCCCGATAGTAAAACGACGAGAAAAGTTGAATTAACTTTTAAACGGGGATGACTGGTTCCTGTCTGATCATTGCTGCACGACAATCTGACCCGGATCTTTTATTACAATTGAAAGCTGGCCATCCTGCGTTTCCACGGACCCCTTTACACAAACTGTTTTTCCGATGTACAATTTTTCAGGGGGCGAAGGAAAATTGTCACGGTCTTTTCCTTTTATTATTATCCTGATCTGACCCGGTGATATTCCGCCGAGGCTGAGTGTTGTGATTTGATCGCCCGCACTATACTTTCCGTCTAATACTTTATCACAAACTGACGTATCTGATATTTTGGAAACTGATGTATTTGCGAATTTGAATAAATCTGCCTTTTTCCACATAAGGCTTATGACCGCGAATAATGTAAGAATTAAGATTCCGTATTTGTACATGGCCCCGGTTTTTCATTGTTCGGGCAATTGTTGTGCCCTGATGAACCTGCCGGGCTGTCCGTTTTTGATACGCTGGCTGTCCATTTTTATAAAAAAGGCCGGGTGTTTATTTTTCTGATTCATGATAGTCAGGTCCTTATAACATTGGCATTATTTTGAGCTATCGAAGGATGAAGAGCTCTCCTTTTCAGATCCAAAAAAGATCCGTATGTTAAAGAATTATATAAAAATTGCCTACCGCAGTATTTTCCACAATAAGAGTTTTTCTTTTATTAACATTTTTGGACTGGCCATCGGCCTGGCCTGCAGTCTGTTGATCTTTCTTTTTGTAAAAGACGAAATAAGCTACGACCGCGATCATAAAGATGCAGATCACATTTACCGCGTTGTAAAAGATTTTGTAAATGACGACGGAAGCCGCTTACCAGACGCCACTACGCCGCCGGCCCTTGCACCTGCAATTAAAAAAGACATACCTGAAATTATACAGACCACCAGGATATTTCCTAACTGGGGTGATAATTTTCTTATCAGTTATGGTGAACGAAAAATTTTCGAAGAAAAGTTATACCGGGTAGACAGCAGTTTTTTTGATGTTTTTACATTTCCCTTTATTGCAGGGGATCAGAAAACAGTGTTCAAAGACATTAACTCCATTATTCTAACGGAAACGGCCGCCGCGCGATATTTTGGTAATGAAAATCCGCTCGGGAAAATATTAAAAGTGGGTCAGTTTGGTGAAATGAAAATTACCGGTATTCTGAAAGATTTGCCGACCAACGTTCATTTTCATTTCGATTTTCTTATTTCAACTGCAAAATTTGGCAATCAGACAGAGTCTTCCTGGGGATGGTATAATTTCTATACTTATATTAAAGTGAGGCCGGGCACAGACATGCGCTTACTGACCCGGAAAATTCAGACGATTTACAAAAAGAATAATGCGGACGGTAAAAATATTTTTCATCTGCAGCCCCTGACCAGTATACACCTGGAATCAAATCTAAAATGGGAGCTGGAAGCGAATAGCGATAAATTATACGTTTACGTATTCGCGACGATTGGGCTGTTCATTATTTTCATTGCGGGAATGAATTATATCAACCTTACGACGGCAAAAGCATCAGTCAGGTCGAAGGAAATAGGTGTTCGTAAGGTTTCAGGAGCGATCCGTGTTTCGCTGATAAAGCAGTTTCTGGTTGAATCAGTGATCTATTGCATACTCGCGTGTGTGCTGGCACTGATTATCGCGCAGCTTTTGGTTCCAACAGTCAATATATTAACACAGAAAAATTTGTCCCTCTCCAAGGATCCGCTTGCTATATTATGCACTCTTATTTCTTCTATATTACTTGGTGTCGTTGCCGGATTTTTCCCTGCTCTCTATCTTTCTTCTTTTAAGCCTATGGACGTGCTGAAGGGATTTAGCATAAAAGAAAAAAACATATTAAATCTCAGAAAATCACTTGTTGTGGTTCAATTCACTATATCCATTGTCCTGATTATAGGCGCTCTGGTTATTTCCCAACAATTAAAATTCATTCAGTCTGCCAAATTGGGCATTAATAAAGATCAGGTGGTGATTGTAAAAAACGCCGGTTATCTGTCGAGGAACGACCGTAATGCTTTTCAACATGTTGCTTTGCAAATTCCTGGAGTTAAAAATATTTCCACCTCGGATGGTGTGGTAGGCGGACAGAATTGGACGACGCAACTCAAATTTAAAAGTTCAGGAAATGGGCAACTGGTTAATTTTCTGTCTGTTGGAGGTGACTATTTAAATGTTCTTGGTATTGAAATAAAGGAGGGCAGAGGTTATTCCCAACAGTTTCCGGCCGACAGCATGAATAACGGAAAACCCGGAGGACCATTGGAACAAACGATCGGCAGTATTATATTAAATGAAACGGCTGTAAAATCGCTGGGTATTCCGAAACCTGCCGTTGGTAAACTCGTTTTATGGTCAACCGATGCGGATACGATGTATTACGCTACTATTGTTGGTGTGACAAAAGATTTCCATTTTACTTCGTTCCACAACGAGATAAAACCTTTTGCGTTTACCTACAATCCAAGAAGGGTGGCAAACTTTACCATAAAGCTATCGACCAATGATGTCCAGGGTAGTTTGAATAAATTAAAATCCGCATGGAACCAATTCTCTGCCGACAAGCCTTTTGAGTATCATTTCCTGGATGAAACATATGCCAGTTTGTATGCTTCAGAAAACAGGTTTCAAAAGGTATTTATCATACTTGTGATGCTGGGAATTATCATTGCAAGCCTCGGATTGTTCGGGCTGTCTACATTTGCTGCGCGGCAAAGAGTGAAAGAAATTGGTATTCGAAAGGTGCTTGGTGCTTCGGTCTCCGGAATTGTTGGCCTCCTGTCGAAAGACTTTCTAAAACTGATCGTGATCGCTTTGTTACTTGCTATTCCGGTCGCATGGTTTGTCCTCAATAAATGGCTGGAAAATTTTGCTTACCGGATTAACATCAAATGGTGGGTTTTTCTGGTTGCCGCATTCATTGCATTGTCCATTGCGATTTTCACTGTTAGTTCACAGGCCATTAAAGCGGCGCTTGCCAATCCGGTCAAAAGCTTACGCTCAGAATAATAAAAAAGCGGGTATCCTTCATACCCGCTTTCCGTTGCGTCAATTGATTAGTTAATCAATATTTCCTTTTTTGTGTTTTCTTTTCCTACTATGACAGGAAGGCTGACCTGAAGAACACCGTCTGCATATTTAGCAGATATGTTTTCTGTGTCGATGCTATCATTCAGGGTAAAAGTTCTTTTAAAACCTCCACGACTATATTCTCTCAATATCCAATCCGGGCGGGGAAACCCTTCCGGCGGATTGTAAGAAACGGTGAGTTCATTTCCATTCATATCCAGGTGAAAATGTTCCCTCAGGCGTCCCGGTGCAAATACCAAGAGCTCATAGCTGTTGTCTGTCTTGAAAATGTTCACGGCCGCGCGCTGCATGGAGCGGGCGTACAGATGTCTGTTTCCCTGGGGATTGCCTTTTGCGGCCCATGACTGATTGTAGTACATGTTTTTTGTTTTTTATTATAAAATAGATGAACATGATTTTTTATCTAAAAATAATGCCGCAAATGATTAGTGCAATTTTGTCACCCGGCCCTATTATTCCCAACCAGATAACTTAACCGAATTTAAATATAATTTGGCGGATATGTAAAGAATGCTTTACATTTAGCATTGCAAACTTGACATAATGAGAGCGAATTACTTGTTTCCTTTTAACACCCGTTATTTTGGTCTCGGTCTGATTCTGATACATATTCCAATCAAATTATTATGGGATCGGTTTTACCCGAATGGCCCTGACCAGTATATGACTTCATCTGACAATAGCGGTTTTTTATTTTCCACTCAACATCTTTTTTTTATAGGTACGAGTCTAATGGTACTAGTGGGACTTTTCCTCATAGCCTTTTCGAGGGAGCGGGTGGAGGACGAACAGATTACGCAGCTTCGACTCGACTCTTTAAGATGGGCCATATATGTGAACTATGCGATCCTGCTTTTCAGCCTCATATTTATCCAAAGCAGCGAATCCAACCATATATTGTTTCTAAATATGTGGCTGCCGCTGCTTTTCTTTATTCTTCGGTTTCGGTGGGTGATCTACCGGTTAAACCGTTCAGCCGGATCAAATGATACTGATCCCAGCCTATGAAAAACAATCTTCATGTAGAACGCGCCATCAGGAAAATGACGCAGGCAGATCTGGCAGCGCAGGTAGGAGTATCCCGGCAAACAATCAATTCAATCGAAAGCAATAAATATATTCCTTCTACCCTTCTTGCAATGAAAATTGCACGGGTCTTTGGTAAATCTGTGGAGGAAATTTTTCATCTTGAAAAAACTGATCTATGACAAATAATGCAGAACCACATTACGGCAATGGTAAAATTTGT
>DASXKM010000063.1:0-2329 GCA_036496825.1 Puia sp.
TTCCGTGTTTGTAAAAATGGCGGTAAAATAGCGGTCAGTGTTTGGGCTGCAGCAGAAAATAATGATTGGTTTACCACAATAACAAAAGTTTTATTAAGACATATTGATCTTCCACGGTCGCCCGTAAACGGACCTGGCATGTTTCGGTGTGCAGCTCCCGGTTTAATGAAACGATTGTTAGAAGACGCCGGTTTTAAGAATGTACATGAAGAAACGATTTCCGGCACCATAGATTTTGGAACGGCGGAAAATTACTGGCTGAACAGAACAGAAATGTCTGAACCCGTGGTAAATATATTAAGTAAGACAAGTAAAGAAATACGTAAACAAATAGAAGCCGATTTGATTGCAGAATGCAATGGCAGGCTAACGAACGGAAGGCTTATGATGAATTATTCTTCCCTGATGATATCGGCTGAAAAATAATTATCAGCATTATAAACAAACTGTATAATTTTAGTGCTAATGATTTTATAAGGCGTTTGAGTCATTAAGCGTGGAATTTTTACCATGCACCATGCCAGGCACCGTGCACCAATACATACATTTTTTTTGAATTGTCCATTATGAATGGACTTTACAGTTCAGATATCTGATAGTCATCAGGAACCGCGTAAAATCTTTTCCATTTTTTTGCCTTTCGCCAGTTCATCTATCAGTTTGTCCAAATACCTGACCTGCCGCGTCAGTGGATTTTCGATTTCTTCCACCCGGTATCCGCAGATTAATCCGGTGATCAGTTTTGCATGGGGATTCAGAGAAGCCCTTTTGAAAAATGTTTCAAAAGTGACTTTTTCATTTATCAGTTCCTGTAGCTTTTTATCATGGAACCCTGTCAGCCATTCAATCACCTGGTGAAGCTCTTCCTTTGTTCTTCCCTTTGTCTCCACTTTTTTGACATACAGGGGATAGACCGATGAGAAGGTGAGGTTTGCGATTTTCTCATTGTGTTTGTCTGTGGTATTCATAACCTGATTTTTGTAAATTGAAGACAAAGGCAGAAGACAGATATTGAAGTTATTTATTTTTAAGTTTCGCTGTTGTTATATTCGTACGTAGGGAAGGCGCGGCTTTTGCAAGGCTGTACCGGGTCATACCCCTTTGCAACATGATCCGCGTCGTACAAATTGGGTAAATATTTTAATTATCACCAAAATTTTTTACTTATGAGATCTGCTATTCTTTTACTCCTGTCTGTAATGTTGCTGATCAGTGCGAGACCTTCAAAGAACGCCCGTAAAAATGCTCCTTCTGAAGGCAGGATAGCCGCTCAGCTTTGGACGTTTCGTTATGAGCTGGAAAAAGATGTTCCAGGAACGCTGAAGAAGATCAAAAATCTTGGCATTACCTATGTCGAAGGATTTGACGCGCCTTACATTGTTGGAGACCCGGATAAATTCAAGTCACAGCTGGATGCTGCCGGCTTAAAAATGTTTGCTCTTCACTGGAATAACCTGGATGACTGGAGAAAGGATCCGGCGGTTATTATCGCAACGGCAAAGAAATTTGGAGCACACTATACCGGTATCGCCTGGCTGAAAAACTCGAAGGCTGAGCCTGTTACACTCGCTGTTGTGAATGAGGCCGCGGATATTCTGACAAAATCTTGTCCGCTCGCGAAGGCAGCAGGGATTCAGCTTTATTACCATATTCATGGATACGAACTTCAGCCAATGGGTGACAATAAAACTTTCTTCGACAGTTTTGTAAGTCGAATTGACTACCAATGTGTCCGGCTGGAAGAAGATGTATTCTGGATTACGTATGCCGGTGAGGATCCGGCGAAATTTATGGAGAAATACCGGGGTGGTGTTGAGTTGCTGCATATCAAGGACATGTCGCCGAACGTTTCGACAGGTGTTTTTACCGGTGCCGATTTCAATCCTCCGGATATGCCGCCTCAAAATTGGGTACCTGTCGGTAAAGGGAAAATCGATTATAAGGCCGTATTTCAGGAAGGAAAAAAAATCGGTGTCAAATGGTATATTATTGAGATGGACAAGTACGACGGCGACGTCTATGCTGCTGTAGATTCTTCGCTTTCTTATATTCGAAGGGAGAAACTCTTGCAATGAAGGAGTCAATCCTGATTGCCGTTCTTTTTCAAATCTATGGGCTCAGCGAAAAATCATTCGGCATGAAGACTTTTAACGGGATTTATCAGGGCCGCTTTCAGTGCCTGAAAGCTAACCGTACATAGAGTTATCAAAAGCATGCCCGCGCCGGCCAGAACAAAGATCCAGGGCGAGAGATGCGTGTGGAGTGGATAATTCTGCAACCACTTGTTCATGACCAACCCGATCAGCGGCATGGCGATCGCCATCGAGAG
>DASXKM010000064.1:0-11526 GCA_036496825.1 Puia sp.
ACGACTACCACAAAAAAGAATTTGCTATCAGCCATTTAAAAGTGTCGAATGAAGTTCTGGAAGCAGATCCAGGTCCGCTGCTATCGGAGCATACAGCTTACCTGAATCCGGCAAGACCCGACCACAACCGATATCCGGTTAATTTTCAAGACGTCGTATTATATGAAGTGCATCTTTATTCCCAGTCTCCAATAAATGACAGCGGCCATTTGAGCATCCCCTTAAAAAACTTTGACAGGATAGATATATATCAACTCGACAAAAAAAGCACTAACAAATCAACTGCAGGAAGTATCGTGGGCATTACCCTCACAACAGCTGCAGCTGTCGGAATCATTGTTGCCATTGCAGATGCTTCAAAAAGTGATCCGACACCGGCTCCTTCTCCCAGTACTACTCCTTCGAATATAAGCTGCAGTCCCCAGGTTTATCTTGCGGATAATGATCATACTGAACTTCAGGGGACTTTATATAGCGGCGCCCTGTATGCTTCTCTTGAAAGAACCGATTACCTTCCTCTTCATATGTCACAACCGGATGCCGACAATCTGCAGATTACAGTTCAGGGAAAAAAGGAAGAAGACATTTTCGTACACGACATTCATCTGATGCAGGTTACTCATACTGATAAAGAACAAGCGCTGATAGACAGGAAAGGACAGATTTTGATTTATGCTGATCCGGTTTCTCCTGAAAAGGCGGATATTGGCGGACATGCCAATGCGAGCCGGGAAATCCTGGCACGTGACGGGAAATATTATTCATTTACGAATCACTCAAAAGGTGAAAACAGTAGTGATATCATACTCGATTTCAAAAAACCAACGGGCATTTCCACGGGAAAGCTAATTGTCAATGCAAAAAATTCCCGCTGGTCCTACTATTTGTTTAGTCAATTTAAATCGCTTTACGGAGATTCCTACCCCGGTTTGCTGCAGCGAAAGGATAAAGCCGATCCAAAAAAAGTTTTACAATGTGAGCTTGATCAGTCACTGCCATTGCTGGTTTCTGTGAAAGATAGAGGCGGATGGAAATTTGTCGACTATTTTCCCACCTCAGGCAACACGCGTGACAGGGACATGATCATGAACCTGGACCTGTCCGAATTCAGTAGCAGTGATCATGTCCAAATCCGCTTGCAAACTACTTTCATGTTTTGGGATCTTGATTATGCGGGTATGGATTTCTCACAGGAAAATTCATTTCAGACTGCTATTTTACCTGTGAGTAAACAGTATACCGAAAATCCCGGTACAGATCCGGCTGTCCGGGTCCCGGATGATCAATCTTCTATTGAAATAAATGGCGGGGAACAACTCAGGATGGAATTTGCCAACCAGCGTAAAGCGGGAAATGGTCTAAAGAATAGTTATTTCCTTGTGGGGACAGGGTATTACCATGATAACACGGCATTTGAAGGCAAGCCCCGTTATGCGGAGCTGATCAGATTTGCCGGTAAAGGGGCTTTTGATAAATATTCCAGGGAAACATTCGCGAATCTTGTTAAAAATCTGCGTGATCAAAGTAAGACAGAAATAGTAAGCGCCAAATGATTTCTCATTTAAAAAATAAGTGGAATGATCAGGTACCGGCTGGCTACGCCTCTCGACAATCAACAATTGCTTGATCTGACTGCCTCAACCAGCATGCAGGGAGAGATCTCTCTTCTGATAGACCGCCAGCCCGATTTTTTCAGGTTGCTTAAAAAAAGAGGAGAAACAAAAGTATTTGTGGCACTGGATGATGACAGGATTGTCGGCTCACTGTCGGTCTCCTGTCAACGGGTGTATGTCGGCGGGGAAGTTCTTCCGGTCCAGTATATCGGCGATTTTAAAGTATATGAATCGTACAGAAATAAAGGTATTGGCCTGATGCTTTGCAATGAGATGGCAGATCATGTGATTTTGTCCGGTTCCGACCTTGTCTTTCTCAATGTTGCCAAAGGAAATAAAAAACCTCTGTCGTTCTTTAAAAACAGACCGCATGTGCCAGACTTTGAACATATCGGAACTTTTAATATTTATCAGTTTCCAGGTAAAAGAAAAAAGACTTTATCCCGGTTGTATGAAATCAGGAAAAGTTCTGCCACAACTGATATCATTCGTTTTTTAAATAATCGTTACCGTCAATACGAATTGGGTACACTCATTACAAGGGAAACGATCGAAAACGCTGATATTTTTATTTTGGAGGAGCAGAAAATAATCAAAGGCGTAATATGCTTGACAGATACTATGCCGGATAAACAAAATATTGTGATGAAATTGTCCTGGAAAATGAAAAAACTTCTGATCATATTAAACTCATTAAAAAATATTCTCGGAATTTCCAGAATGCCGGTCCTCCGTGAGCCGGTGAAGATGATATATATCCAATACCTCGCAGTTACCAATCATGAAAATCAGGTGGCCAGGTTATTGATCGGGCATGCGCGAAACGTGGTTTACGATAAAGACTATTCTTTTGTGTCCATCGGGGTTCACGAAAAGGATGCGTTGAACAAATGTTTTGCAGGACTTTTAAAATTAACATTTAAATCCGTTGGCATGCTGTTATCTATTAAGGGCAACCAACAGCTTGTCGAAAAAGTACAAAGGGGTATACCGTATGAAGATTATTCACTTGTTTAATATCAAAAATCTTTCACTCAAATTAAATAAAATAAAATGGAAATTTTGCAGCATGCGCCTGTGACGCGGGAATCGTTACAGGTGATATCTGATGTTTTTTCCCAGGCGATCACCGGAGAGCTGATCGGCATGTCCAATTTTGCGTCTCTCGCCGAAACAATAGATGACATACATGAAAAAATGGAGGCTGTGGAACATGCCGATAGTGAAAGAATGCATGCCGAGGGATTTCTTGCTTATTCATCAAAAATGAAACTGGATATAAACATCAATATCGGGGGCGAGTATTGGGGCAATGTGCGAAAAGTATTTCTGGATTATGCGCACAAAAAGGATTTCATTTCCTGCCTTATTATACAGGAAGTAATGCTCGAATCTTTTGCCGTATCTATGTATACCGACGTGGGTCATGCATTGGGAGGCGAAGCCGGGAGACTTTTTCTTCGTATTGCGGACGAAGAAAGAGAACACCTTGAACACTCATCGGACATTCTTCGCGCAGAATTAAAAGAAAATCCAGACGTCTTCATCCGTAAATTCGAAGAGCTTCACTTCCGTTGCATGAACATTCTTGCAGAATTCACTGCTACAACCGATCTGAGGGGTCATTGCGGCGTATGTCGCGGTGCCTGTATGAAAGAGTCCCTGCATCATATCGGGCTGGACATTATCAGTCTGCGTGGAAATGCGCTGGCATTGTATGCGCGGGCAATGGACAATATCGGAATACCCGGCGAAAAATCGATTGTATGGATTGCATGTCTGCCAGCCTAGATTTCGCGGTTATTGGTCATCAGGATGGTTGGCAACCCATTTCCTCGCTGATCAATGGGATCCGGACTGAGCAGTTTGAAAAACTCAATTCCAATACCATCAGAAACATTTATTCATTTATACCACCGAGAGATATTTTCAGAATCATTGCCAGATCAACCACCGGCAAAGAACTCCATGGCATATACATCGAAACATTTATTGATCCCGACAAACTGGATACCGGTCACCAACGGATCAATATCGATAAAGTGAAAGACGCAGTTTCATTCGTAAACAAGCTGGGCGCAAAAATCGTGACACTGGGCGGCTTTACGTCGATTGTATTAGAAGGAAATCTATATGATCTCCCAAAGAGTAAAACGGTTTATACGACCGGAAACACCCTTACTTCCGCATATATCATAAAGGGAATTGAAAAAGCGGCCGCATTTTGCGGGAAAGATCCGAACCAGTCGAACATTTTAATTGTCGGGGCCACAGGTGATATCGGTTTGGCCTGTGTGCAGTACTTTAAAAATAAGTGCAAAAAACTGTTGCTTTGCGGTAGAAATATTCATCGCCTGAGACAATTGGCGCTGACACTGGAAGATCAACAGATTCCCGTACATTATTCGGTCCTTTTGGAGAAACTGGTGCCGGAAGCCGACATCATTATAAGTGCAGTCAGCTCATCAGGCATCGGATTAACCAACTATAAAAAAGGAGTTATTATCGGTGACGCCGGTTTTCCAAAAAATATTGAGTCATCTGTCGAGTGCCATCAGGATCTCCACTTGTTTTATGCGGGTATGGGCCAGATGAACGGAGGATATTCCTTCAGTCCCGATTATACCCCTTTTATGTACCGTCACCCTGCACCGTATATTTCTCATGGCTGCGTCATTGAAGCGATGGTGCTCGCATTTGAAAACAGATATGAATCGTACTCTGCAGGCAGAGGAAATATCAGCATCAGTAACATGGAGGAAATATATGGCTTAAGTTTAAGACACGGTATTGAACCCGCTCCTTTATACAACGGGAAAGGCCTTTGGCAGAAGACTTGATCAGACAAATTGGGCAGCATGAAAAAAAATAAGGACCAGGTCAAACTTTTTAAACTTGTTTTTACTCAAAACTGGGAAGACCCGGCATGCGACCATGCTGCTTTAAAAATAAAAAGCAAAGACGCTGTTTTGGCTATTACATCCGGGGGGTGTAATGTTTTGGGGTTTTTATTATTCGATCCGGAAGTCATCTACAGCATAGATATAAATCCCACCCAGTCATACATCCTGGAACTTAAAATTGCGGCAATAAAAAACCTGGATTTCGAAGATTTTGTTTCTTTTTCCGGATTACATCCAAATACTGACCGGATGGTTTTATACGGGAAAATTCAGTCCGGTTTAAGCAGGGACGCGCAGCGTTATTGGGGCAATCAAAAAAAATTAATCCGGAATGGGTTTATTATGCAGGGTAAATATGAATGGTTTATAAAATTTGCCGGTAGATTTATTCGGCTTTTACAAGGCAGGAAAAGAGTCCTGGGTTTATTTGAAGAAAAATCGCAATCGGAACAAGAGAAATATTTTGACACGGTATGGAACACGAAACGTTTTCGGTTGCTCTTTAAGATCCTGTTTAATAAAAAGATGCTGGCAAAGAGGGGCCTGGTCGCTGATTATTTTCACTTTGATGACGGAAGCACCTCGTTCGCAGAAAGTTTTTATAACAGATCCAAAAGGGCCTTCCGGACACTTCCGGTAAAAGGAAATTATTTTTTATCCCTCTATCTATTGGGAAAGTATCGCAACGACCAGGATGTCCCCGCATACTTAAGAAAAGAAAATTACGACATTATAAAGTCCCGAATCGACCGGATACAAATCCATACGGCGGAGGCACAGGCGTGGCTGGATTCGATGCCTCAGCGAAGCGTGGACTGTTTTGCCCTGTCCAATATTTGCGAATTAATGAGCGAAAAAGATACAAAACAATTATTTACCGCGGTTTCCAAAACAGCGAGATCCGGAGCAAGACTTGTATTTCGCAACCTGATGATACCGAGGCAGCCGCCAGAAGAATTACAAGACCAAATTGTAAAGGACGAAGCGCTCAGCCGGAAAATATACGAGAATGACCGGTCTTTTGTATATGGAAAAGTAATGGCGTATACTATAAACCACGGGCAATAAAGTCATCGTCCCAACCGGACAAAATATCCGGGTCGATTTATCAATTCATCCCTTTTTTCCACAATTCATGCATCCCGTCATTGATCTCAGGATCTGGCTGGAATATCTTGCTTCAAATTAAACGAAGTAAAAAAATCAATATGCGCAAATTATTTATCGCTGGTGGTATTCTGGCCTTCGCGTCCGGTATATTTTTTACCTCCTGTGTGAACCATTCGGCGACCAACGAAAAAACCACTATTGTAATGGACAGTGCTGAAAAAGTCAGGCGGGGGGAATATCTGGTCAGCATTATCGGTTGTGATGATTGTCATTCACCAAAAAGACTGGGTCCGATGGGACCAGAGATCATTCCGGAGCTTCGGTTATCCGGGTATCCTTCCTCCCGTCCGATTCTGAAAGCGGATAGCCAGGTGGTGAAACAGGGCTGGATGCTGATGGGTGCTGATCTCACTTCTTCCGCCGGTCCCTGGGGTGTATCATTCGCCGGAAATATAACGAGTGATGAAACCGGCATAGGAAACTGGACAGAAGAAAATTTCATACGTGCACTCAGACAGGGGAAATATAAGGGACTGGAAAACAGCCGGACCTTATTGCCTCCCATGCCCTGGTTTAATTTTAAAAATATGAGCGACGAGGATCTGAAATCCATTTTTGCTTATCTGAAATCAACGAAGCCGGTATCGAATGTTGTGCCGGCTGCAAGGCAGCTCGCTGAATTAAAATAAAAATTCAAAAATAAAAATATCATGAAAAAGAAAATGATCTTGGTAACGGGCGCTACGGGCGCCCAGGGAGGCAGCGTAACAAGGGCCTTGTTAGAAGACAACCATTTTTCCGTACGGATCCTTACGAGAAACAGTTCATCTCCAAAAGCGCTGGAACTCAAAAATGCCGGTGCCGAAGTTGTGCAGGGTGATTTAGATGATACCGCGAGCCTGTTACGCGCCATGCGCGGCTGTTATGGTGTATTTGGAGTAACGAATTTCTGGGAACATTTCGGGAAAGAATTTCAACAGGGTAAAAATCTCGTTGACGCCGTAAAACTTTCCGGGATTGAACATTTTGTATTCCACACGCTTCGGGATTATAATAAGCTGGGTGAAGGAAAATATCCGGTACCGCATTGCGACATCAAGGCGGAATTACAACGGTATTGTGTCAGTCTTGAAATACCCGCCAGTTTTGTCCATGTCGCATTTTATTATGAAAACTTTTTTAGTTTTTTTCCGCCTCAAAAAGCTGCGGATGGCAGTTTTTTCTTTGGATTCCCTCAGGGAGATACCAAACTGGCTATGGCCAGCGTGGAGGATATCGGAGGTATTGTAAAATCCATTTTCAATCATCCAGCAGAATATATCGGAAGAACCGTCGGGGTGGTTGGTTCCGATAACACCTGTGCCGAATACGCGAATGCAATGAGCAGGGTCTTAAATCAGAATATCCAATACAAATATATTCCAAGGGCTGTTTATGCTGAACTTGGTTTTCCAGGCGCGGAAGAACTGGCCAATATGTTTGAAGTTCAGCGGCTTCATATTCCGGACAGACAAATCGATCTGATCGAGAGTTATGGATTGAATACGGACATGCAAAGTTTCGAAAACTGGCTGCGGAAAAAGAAGGATGTATTTGAAGCGCAGCTGGCAGCCGTTCGTCCCTTCGAAGAAATGGTTGCCTAGTTGATAATTTCCAGCCAGGTTTATTAAATTTGATGAACTTAAAAACCAACTGTCTGTTGATAAGAAAAATTTTTCTTGCCATCCATTGCCTTGTTTTATCTGCAAAGGCACAGCAGCCTTTGCAGTTTTTATTTACTCATTATACCACATCGTCCGGGCTGATATCCAATCAGGTTAACAGTATCGTGCAGGACGGTGAAGGATACTTATGGACAGGCACGACAGACGGACTGCAGCGATTCGATGGCATTCGTTATAAAACCTTTCAACACAAGGAAAACGATTCCACTTCTATACCATCCAATCCGGTGTGGCAGTTGCTGGTGGACAAAAAAAAGAATTTGTGGCTTTTACTGGCAGACGGCCGGGTGGGTATATTCGATACCCGAAGTTTTAAATTTCATGAAGTGCCTGCAAGATTTAAGAAACCGGTTTCGCCAGACACATTTGTCAAGCGCCTGATTACCGACGAATATGGAAATATTTTTTACCTCATGGGCGGTACAGAAGTAATCACCTGGGACGAAAACTCAAATGAGTTTTCATATGCCCATAATTTTTTCTTGCAAAAACCGGAATGGAATATTGCTGATTTTATACAACAGCCCGGCACAAAAAAATATTGGATCAGTATCGAACAGGGAGGTCTGGCAGTATACGACGGGTCTGACGGAACGCTGAATTATCCCGGACAGAATATTAAAAAAGAAGTACTGATTGATAAATACGGCAACAGCAATACCTATTATCATCTTTTCTTCGACCGCCAGAATCGTCTCTGGAGTTTTACATTCAACGGCTCCTCTTATATTTATTGTTATGATTTAAAAAATAAAAAACCGGTGATAGACCAGGTTGCGTTTCCTGCCTGGTTGAAACCTTTTCATAAGATCGAAGGATTTACACAGCAGGAAGATGGAAACGTCTGGGTGTATGGCCAACTGGTGTTTGCTAAATTTCTGGAATCAAATAAACAATTCCAGTTTGTATCCAACGGCTACCAGGGTGAAAATAGCATCACGTATGAAGTGATACATTGTTTATTTGAAGACCGGGAGCATAACATGTGGGTTACAACCGACAATAACGGGCTATACCGGTTCAACCGTGCCGGCGAATTTTTTATCAATATTAATCACCAGAACCGGCCATCGGATAAAAAAGGTCAGGGAAAACTCCTGTCTTTTGCAGGCACTAAATGGGGGACCATTCTCGCGGGCAGCATGATGGACGGGATTTATCAATATGATTCAGCCTTAAATCTGATCCCGACGAATATCAGGGGAATAAATAACCAGTCCGGTCCCAATGCCTGGAGCATATATGCATCGCGGGACAGCAATACCCTCTGGATTTCTTCCCAACCCGGCATATATGCCATCGACCAGGCAAAACGTACCAGCAGATATTATAATCCGCGAGCATTAAATAATCAGACGATTCGTCAGATAGCGGAAGACGCGACCGGAAGTCTCTGGCTTGGAACAGGAAATAAGGGCGTTTACGAATGGAAAGCGGTAAATGGAAAAATAGATTTTTCAAAGGGACCTGTACATATCACATCGATACCCGAAGTACAGATAAATAAGATTACCATCGATTCAAGGGGCCTGATATGGATTGCAACACCTGAAACAGGTCTTTATGTGATGGATCCGGAAACGGATAAAGTCCGTATGCATTTTTCAAGTCAGGAGGGTCCACCTTTCCGACTGCCTGAGTCAGGTATTTCCTCTGTTTTGGAATATGATGACAGCACCATGGTCATTGCAACCGCAACCCATTTAGTCAGATACAACCGGATAACGAATCATCTTTCAGGGTTCGTAAGATCAGGCATTATCTCAGGGTTTATTGCCGGAGTACAAAAAGACCGCGAAGGTTATTTATGGCTAGCGAGTACCAATGGTCTTTACCGCATCAATATGCAGAAAGGGGTATTCATTATTTTCAACAGACTGGACGGAATAGAAAATGAACAATTTGTCCAGTCCGCGTCAGGCGTATTGCCCGACGGGCGTATGTTGTTCGGTACAACCAATCATTTTATTGCCTTTGACCCCCATCACATTCAGCCCATGCATGCTTATCCCGATTTACATATCACCGGATTTAAGATCATGGGCAAACCATTGTCTATTGATTCACTGACTCATCTGAAAGAAATTGAAATGAGTTATCAGGATAATGCGCTTGAAATTGAATTTTCGACGCTTATGTATGGCAGTCCGTTTTTGATAAAATATAAACTGGACGGACTGGATAAGGAATGGAAAATAGCGGATAAGAATAATGAGGCCGTTTACAATTATATTCCTCCCGGGTCATATACATTCCTGATAAAGGCGATTGATGCGGAAGGCAATGAATCGGGCAAGATGACCGCAATAAAAATAACGGTGGCTGCCCCCTTCTGGAAAACAATCTGGTTTTATTCGCTCCTTATTCTGGTGATTGGCGGGTTATTATTCTGGCTTGACCGTCAGCGTATGCAGCGGAGAGAAGCTATTCAGAAAATGCGTACCGATATAGCGAGTAATCTTCACCAGGAAGTAAATATTGCCCTGGGAAATATTAATATACTCAGCGAAATGGCCAATCTGAAAGCCGGCAGGGAACCACAAAAATCAAAAGAATACATAGAACAAATAAATAGTAAAAGTAAAAACATGATCGTTGCCCTGGATGATATGCTCTGGAGTATCAATCCGGAAAACGACAGTATGGCAAAAGCCATTGAGCGTATTACAGAACATATTGATGCACTCAGAAATACCTATGGCGTAAAAATTAATCTGCTGGTAGATAAAAAGGTGACGGCCCTGAAATTGAATATGAAGGTCCGTAAAAATATATTCTGGTTATTAAAAAGCGGCAGTACAAATGTTATCCGAACCGGCGCCACCGATTGTAATATTCATATCGGGATGCAAAGGCAAAACCTCGTATATACGCTGGAGTTTAATACATCCCAAATGGATATTCAAAAAATGAGCAGCCTGTTGCAGCGGCAGGAACTGGCAACAAAAATAGATGAGGTAAATGCTGTGCTCCAGACGCAGCTGCAAAATAAAAGATCGACGATCGAATTGACCATTCCGCTTTTCTGACTTACTTGCCCAGCCAGTTCTTAAAATCGGTCACCTTCTCCCGGCTCACCAGCGCCTCTTTATCGACAACCGGTTTTAAAGCAAGTATCAACCGGTTTCCAAAATAATCGTCAATTTTATCTACGCTGTCAATAGAGACATAGAAAGAACGACTGATTCTGAAATATATATCCGGGTCGAGCATGTCCTCCAGCTCATCCATTGTATAATCAACGACGTACTTTTTATTGTCGTTTGTTTTGAAAAAATTGAGGCGGCCGTCACTGTAGAAATAAGCGATATCCCCTATTTCGACTGAAGCCAGCTTTTGGGCATGTTTTACCAGAAACCGTTTTCGAAATGACTTTGGTTTTAATTTTTGCTGCAGTTCCTTTACGAGATTGTCCAGATTCAGATTTCCGTCAGAGCTGACTTTTAATTTCTGATACTTATTCAGGGCCGCCTGCAATTCCTCTTTTTGAACAGGCTTCAGGAGGTAATCCAGGCTATTCACTTTAAAAGCCTTCAGGGCAAACTCGTCATAAGAAGTTGTAAATATGACCGGACTCCGGACCTCCGTCAGGTTAAAAATCTCGAAACTCTGACCGTCGGCCAGCTCAATATCCATGAGGATCAAATCCGGATGCGGATTCTCCTGCAACCATTCCACTGTTGTTTTAATGCTGTCGGTAATCCCAACTACCAGTGCGGTGTCACAAACAGATAATAAATTTTTCTGCAGTTTTTTTGCTGCGAGTTCTTCATCTTCCACGATCAGTACTTTCATAACAAATGTTTATAATATTTTTTCCAAACTATTACTCCAGATTAAAGGCAGGACGACCGTAAAATTATTCTCATCCTCCATCACCTGAAAACCGGACTGTTGGAGCAAATCGTATTTTGCCTTTATATTTTCCAGTCCGATGCGGTTGCCGGGCGCTTTTACCACACGTCGCTGAAGATTATTATTTACCACCAGCTTATTTCCAACGGTTGTAAATATTTCAACAGACAATGGTTTACTCTTTGTAAGCGCATTATGTTTTACCGCATTTTCAACCAGCAACTGCAGGCTCAGGGAAGGCAATAAATAAGTATTATACTGTCTGTCGACTTCAACCTGAAGGTTGACTGCTTCTCCATGTCTCGTCTTCAACAGCTGAAA
>DASXKM010000065.1:0-2660 GCA_036496825.1 Puia sp.
CGAATACGAATAAGAATAGCGCAGCCAATACAGCTGTTGTGCCTCCAAAGGACACCGTGAAGCCTGTCCAGGAGTTTATTGCAGATATTAAACTGGATACACCGCGTAAATCTCTTCGCAATGATGCTTCGATCGAATTGCAACTGGTAAAGGATCGTGTTCCGCTTGCTTACGAACATATCCGGGAGGATGATGCTGTTTATCGTCAGCGTGTATGGCGCGAAATAGATGTTCATGAAAAAATGAATCTTCCTTTTGTATATAAGGCAAGTGAGGATAACGGCAACCAGCGATTCATCAGTATTCTGCTGAATCTGATCCACAGCGGCGACGTGACGGCATTTGATGCGGCGATTGATGATCGGTTCACAACACCGATGACTTTCCGCCAGATAGCAGAAAGTATGGTTGGTAAACCTCATACTATCCAGATACCTGATATGACCCAGGATCCGGATGGATCAAAAGGACTTACCAAAGACACAACAATACAGGAAGATTTCAATCCTGACCAGGTAGAGAGATATGAGATCAAGGAAGAGTGGGTATTCGACAAGGAATCTTCCAGAATGTATGTTCGTATTCTGGGTATCGCCCCTGAAAAGACAATTCTGAATGCAGACGGATCCTTCCGGGCAGTATTGCCGATATTCTGGGTTTATTATCCCGATCTGAGGACCTTTCTTGCAAAGTATGAAGCTTATAATGGAAAAAATTACGGAGCCCGTATGAGCTGGGAAGAGCTGTTTGAAAGCCGGATGTTCTCCAGCAGGGTTGTTAAATCAACGATTGATAACCCGGGTGACAATTTTATCGCCTCCTATATTAAAGATCCGATATTAGGTTTGCTGGAAGGCGATGATATCAAAGAAAAAATATTCAATTACGAACAGGATTTGTGGTCTTATTAAGCTGAATCTAAACGGCCAAAAACAAACACGAAAAAATAACGAAAGAGCCATCATGCGCAAAGCGTGATGGCTCTTTAGCTTTTATACATTATAATAATGATTAACTCCTTATTCACATTTTCGAAACCTCCGGTGACCTCTAATTTAACTTGACATATTCTTCGTTTCTGAAAATTATTCCCAAAATTGGAATTCTCGTATTTTTACGATACGATTATAACATTTTGAAACATAAACTGTTGATAAATTATTTTTAAAATACTCTGAGCGGATCTTGTTTAATAGAATTGTTTTATTATTTTTACAACGGTTTTTCATAGGATATTGGATTTTAAAAACGGGGCTGAATTTCCATTCTGGCCCCTTTTTTTTTGATTCATATTGAATTATGAAAGGTCTTGTCCCGCCTGCATTTCCCCTTCCAGTTTTGAAAAATATTCCCGAATCAGTATGGTTTTGGACGCACCGACTAAAGCAGAAAGTTCTTCGTCTGTTGCAGCTTTAACTTTTTTAACAGAATGAAAAGTCTTTAACAAGCGGTCGGCTGATTGTTTTCCGATTCCCTTTATATTTTCCAATTCATTTTTAAAAGTTCCACGGCTTCTTTTATTTCTGTGAAAACTGATGCCGAACCGATGTACCTCATCACGTATTTTTCTGATGAGTTTCAAACTCATACTATCATATGGAAGTTTCAGTGATTGCTGATCACCGGTGAAAAAAATTTCTTCTTCGTTCTTGGCGAGACCCACCAGTGTTAAGCTGCCATGTAATCGGAGCTCCATTATGCTTTCCATGGCCGCACTCAGTTGGCCCTTGCCACCGTCTATAATCACGAGTTGAGGGAGAGATTGATTTTCTTCCAGCAATCTTTTATATCGTCTGTAAACGACTTCTTTCATGGTAGCAAAATCATTGATGCCTTCAACCGTCTTCACATTAAAGTGGCGATAGTCTTTTTTGCTTTCAACACCATCCCGAAAGCAAACCATCGCTGAGACAGGATAACTACCCTGAAAATTTGAATTATCAAAACATTCAATATGCGTTGGTAATTCAGATAACTGAAGATCCTCCTGAATTTGTGTAAGAACTTCCATTCTTTCTTCCGGCGTCTTCTTATGCAGGTGCAGCATTCTTTTCTTTTCGGCTTCCTCGCGATAATAATTCACGTTTTTCTCGGAAAGCTCCAACAGTTTCTTTTTATCACCAGCCCTGGGCACGGAGATTAAAATGCCCGCCTGGGGATATTCGATTGCAAATGGAAGAATGATTTCGGTCGCCTCACTGTTGAACCGGTCGCGTAGCTGGGCAATCGTAAAAGCCATGATTTCCTCATTCGATTCTTCGAGTTGCGTTTTTGCTTCGGTTGTGTGTGTTTGCACAATCGTTCCATTTTCCACCATCAGATAATTAATATATGCAACTGATTCATACCGGAACATGGAAAACACATCTGCCTGAGCAATATGCTCATTTACAATCACCGATTTCGAACGATATGTTTCGAGGTGTTCAATCTTTTTTTTGAGTATTTCGGCTTTTTCAAAAGCCATTAATCCCGCGGCATCTTTCATTTCCTGTCTGAATCCACTGATCACAGGACCAAGATTTCCTTTGAGGATATTTTTTAGTTTTCTTAAACCTTCAGCATAATCTTCGGGCGTTTGTAAACCTTCGCAGGGTCCTTTACAGTTTCCAAGGTGAAATTCGAGACAAACTTTGAATTTTTTTTTCGCAATATTCGCA
>DASXKM010000066.1:0-4789 GCA_036496825.1 Puia sp.
CTTTTCTTTGTCCAAATCGTTTAACAAATCATGATAATGCCCTTCATATAACTTAAGGGTTTTATCAGCAGAGCCGGCATGATCATAAAAAAACTGGCTCCCGCTATATTTTGTTGCGTTGTCCTTCGTGCCATGTAAAATCAAAACGGGCAGAGTAATGAGAGGAAATTCTTTTTTTAACCTTTCATCGGCCAGTACCAGTTGTTCCATTGTTTTGGATGGTTGTGTTTCACCCTCAATGAGCGGGTCATTATTCATCGTTGCAACTACTGAAGGGTCCCGTGAAAAATCTTCATTTTTTAATTTTATCGTGTGCAAATGGGGAGCGATGTGACTCAGACCTTTGAGAATGGAAAGTGCAAAATCAGGCGCCGGTACCTGGTAGGCAAAGCTTTCACAGATCAGTCCATTCATTTTTTCCTGGTGTTCCAATGCGTACAAACAGGATACAACGCCACCCGCGCTATGCCCAAGCATAAAAACGGGCAAACCGGGCTGTGATGATTTGGCGCTTTCTAAGAGTGTATCAACGTCGTTTACAAAATCATAAATGTCCTGCACATAAAAACGTTCTCCCTCTGATTGTCCACGACCCTGCAGGTCGAGGGCGTAAACAGCATATCCCTGATCTGTAAATTGTCCCGCAACCCATTGGTAATATCCGCTATGGGCATTCAGGCCGTGAACAATGATGATAACAGCGCTGGCATTTCCTTCGGGTAACCAGGTGCGCGTAAAAATTTTGAGACCCGACTTATTTTTAAACGAAGAAGTTTCTTGCTTCATGATTGTTTTTTTTATGAGTGATATGATTGATTCGCAGATTGGAACTGTTATTGCTTTTTTTGCGGATCATCTCCCGGGTCAACGTAGGTTACTCCGGAAGGCCCATAGCCGGTTATCTCAACAGTAACAGGTTCCTTACCCGTGCTGGCAAAATGATTTTGATTTTTGACTTCTGCATAGATGTTTTCGCCTGCTTGCGCAATTGCGGCAAAAAGGTTGAACGCAACTCCCCAGGCAAGAGAATATTTTATCCCGGCAGTCAGTTTATATTTAATGTATTTATTCAGGTGCATATTCATTGAGATCTGAGAAATGTTATTTATTGAGAAAGAAATCCAGTAATCCTTTCAATACCTGTTCTGTTTGTTCCTGAACCACCCAGTGACCAGACCCCGCAATTTTTACTTCCTTTACGTTGGATGCAACCAGTCTGAAATGATCGGCCAGAAATGGGGCGGACTGAAATTCAGCACCCATCGTAAGTACAGGCATGCTTAGTTTATGTTTCATAAAACCCAGATTGTCGGATGCATCCTGAGGGAAGGCTGCAAACCAGTGAAAGCTGCCCGTCGTGGCACCTTTTACCGAGTATGCCCTTACAAACTCTTCCGTTTCTTCCTTTGTAAAAGAATTATTAACGTGGCCGACGACCGGCCAGAAATTAGTAAGGAATATTCTTTCCTTTCCTGCTACCAGTTCACCGGAAGCAGGCCAGCCAAAGAAACCGAACCACCATAATTTGTCTTTTGAATTGGACCATACCGGTTCGATGCCGGGTAACAAAGCATCCAGAAAAGCGGCTTTCTTTACCTCGCTCCCGAATTGGGCTGCATACGCATAGGCGACCATCAACCCGATATCATGGCCTGCGAGATTGATTTTTTTGTATCCTAATTTTCTGACCAGTTCATGGATGTCGGTCGCCATCGTTTTTTTATCATAGCCACCGTCTGGTTTATCCGATTCCCCCACACCCCGGAGATCGGGTGCTATAACGGTAAAATGTTTGGAAAGCTCGGGCATTAAACGATTCCACATATACCAGTTTTGACCAAATCCATGAACCAATACCAATGGCTCTCCTGTGCCGCCGATCACATAATGGATATTAATTCCATTTACCTTCGCCATCTGATTCTTAAAATTGGCAGGTGGGGAGGCAGGTTGAATCAGTGAATCACTGTTTTTTTGATCAGCCCGTGCAGCGGAAACCGTTTCCGGTTTTTCCGGCTGATCGTGGCAAGCCGATATTGTAAACGCAAGCAAGAGCATTCCGAAGATGGAATGAATGATTGTCCGGGCTGACAGATTATTTTTTTTTATCATTTATTGTCTTTCTTTACTGTTTGCTCCGAACTTAAATATTTTTCACCGGATTCTGTAATAAAAAACGAATATAACGGAACTGTCTTCTTTATTGGTGAACCTGAAAAGATTTTACACCAATCTTTAAAACACATAATGCCATTTGCAATGTCAACCTTAACTTTTTTGTGCAGAACATTCCTCAGCATGGTTTTTTCATGCTTCTCTTTCCTGCTGTTCGCTCAGAACATTCATTTTGAAAACTATGATCTGGAACCTGTCCAGGTGAAAATGTCGCTTACAAATATCGGTGGGAAGAACGCGGTGAGGGTAACAAGGGACACAGCAATCAGAGGAGCCGATATACCCACATTCGTGAGACTGATCAACACCGATCATTTCAACAACGGGACCATTGAAGTCATGATGCTGAGCCGTCTGCTGCCAACTGCGGACCCCGGTGCAAGGGGCTTTATCGGTTTGGCATTCAGGATCAATAAAGACAATAGCCGGTTTGAATCCATTTATATCAGGCCAACCAATGGAAGGGCGGATGACCAGCTCCGCAGAAACCATTCAACGCAATATTTTTCCTATCCTGATTATTCATTCGACAGGCTGCGGAAAGAAGAAGCAGGGAAATATGAATCCTATGCCGATATGGGATTAAATGAATGGATAAAAATGAAAATCGTGGTGAAGAATGCGCAGGCCAGACTTTACCTGAACGATCATCCGCAGCCGGTACTGATCGTGAACGACCTGAAGCAGGGCACCGCAGGCAGTGGCGCTGTCGGCCTTTGGGTTGATGGTGGTACAGACGCATTTTTCCGCGATATAAAAGTGGCGGCAGAAAATTAGTCCTGCTCGCCCTCAGGCTTTATATCGATAGCTTCAGGATGCTGATCGGGTTGGAAAGGATCATAATAATAGATTTTTTTCTCATCGTAAAATAATAAATGAGCCTTCAATCGCGTATTATACTCGCTGTCATTTTTTGCCGGGCTGGCGGTCCAGCCAGCTTCTGCGAGCGATGCTATTCTTGGGAATATTAAATACTGGAGCCTTTTCTGTGTGATCACTTTCTCTGTCCATAAATTTCCCTGCAGACCAATGATGTTCGTTTTTTCAGAGAAACCGGATGCGATTGAATTTTCGGGAAAATGATAAAGATCGAGATAGGCATTAAAGTATTTTTTATCCCATTTTCTGCCGGACTTATGTGCACTGTCCTGCACAAAATCAAAATAAAGCGGCAATCGCGGACATAGAATCACTTTATATCCATTTGAGATGGCTTCGTTTAAACTTTCAGGTTTATTCTGCCGCCACCAGCAGACATAGGTTTTGCCCACGGGCAATCCTGCAGGAACTGCTTCATCCCAGCACATTACATAATGACTGAATTTCAAAACGCTGTCAGCAATTCTCCTCAGGAAATAATGTTCTGCCTGGCTCAATTCAGTCATTTGATGGGCGGCCATGAACTTTGTAACTCCCGGATTCTTTGACCATGCAGCAATACCCATGGCCACCTCGTCGCCGCCCAGATGTATGATGCCGGATGGAAAAAGAGTGCTGAGTTCTTTCAGCATGCCGGTTAAGTATGTGTACGTTTCTTCATTAGACGGATCAAAAGTAAAACCATTATATCCCGGTGTATCACCACCTGAAAGCAAAGGGTAAGCGCGGGTTGCTGCGGAAGCATGACCGGGCATGTCGATTTCAGGTATGATGGTTATAGATCTTTCTTTTGCATAGGCAACGATTTCGCGGATTTCATCCTGGGTATAGAAGGTGGCGGGTGCCAGCGAGTCTGTATAATTACCAATGCCCCCAACCGTTGTTAACAATGGATATTTTTTTATTTCTATCCTCCATCCCTGCGCATCAGTCAGGTGCCAGTGAAATCGGTTCAACTTGTAAAAGGCCATCCAATCCAGTAATTCTTTTACCACTTGTTTACCAAAAAAATGGCGCGATTCATCCAGCATAAAACCTCTCCATCCGAATCTCGGCTGATCATGTATCACGATGCGCGGCAGCACTATATTGTCACGAGTCAGATTAGCAGATTTGTAAAGTTGTAATAAGGTAACCAGGCCATTGAACAATCCCGCAGAATCCGGAGCAATGATAGCCACCCGCTTTTCAAAAGTTTCCAATTCATAAGAGCCGTAAACATTTGAAGAAGGCAAAATCTTCAGATCGATCACCTGCCTGGAGCTGTGATTGTTTTTTTGATCAAAGCCGATTTCTTCATTGAAAAACAGGAGTAAACCAGACAGCCCCTGATTGTTCGCAGAAAGCGGTGCATTGACCAGAACACAATCCCCCTTTAATATTTCAACCTGGCTGGGATAGGGTATGAGATTCAGGTTCTGGGCCTTTGAATAACCCGCACTGAATATCATAAGCGAAGAAATGATATGCCACCTGAAAAGAATTTTTTTCATCTGATTTATTTGATTCCCGATAACCGGTTATATAAATTATGTATTTTCTGGTTTCTCAGATTGTTTTCTTCATCGATGGCAGCCGGGTAAAGCAGATCCTGATTTAAGATTCTGAATCTTTGATCTAATTCAGGCGCCCCATAGATCAATCCTTTTAATATAGTAAGATAATCTGGAATTTTGCTCCGGGTGAAGTCAACACTGTTTACTTCTTTTTCAATTTCTATGTAGGTAAGGTAGTA
>DASXKM010000067.1:0-2613 GCA_036496825.1 Puia sp.
AAGATTCGGGTTTATCTTTTAGTAAGGCCAGCGAATTAAGCTAAAAATAATATTAAAAATACTTTTCTATATATTTCACTTAAAGATTTTAACATAACACATCTGATCAGGAGAAGTTACACAACTACTTTTTTTGAATTATTAATTTATACTCCCACGAATGATTATACTTATTCAACTCATTATCGTTCTCATATGCATTTTTATTGGTGCCCGCATTTCGGGAATCGGACTGGGGGTGATGGGCATGATTGGGTTGTTACTGTTGATTTTCATTTTTCACATGCAGCCGGCAGATCCTCCACTTGAAGTGATGCTGATCATTCTGAGTGTGGTCACCGCGGCAGCGGCACTTCAGGCAGCCGGGGGAATGGACTGGCTGGTGAATATCGCGGGCAAATTGCTCAGGAGCAAACCGGAAAAGATCACCATACTCGGTCCACTGGTAACCTACTTCTTTGTGCTCTTCGCGGGTACGGCGCATATATCATATTCGATCATGCCGATTGTAGCTGAAGTGGCCATAAAAAAAAGAATCCGGCCGGAACGTGCGCTCAGCATGAGTGTGACCGCGGCGCATATGGCTATTACGGCGAGTCCTGTATCGGCAGCCACTGCAGCATTACTTTCTGTGTTGACAGGTCATGGAATAAAGCTCGCGAATATCCTCATGATATGTATTCCGTCCACACTGATCGGTGTTTTGGTGGGTATTCTGTTTGTATGGAAGAGAGGAAAGGAGTTGAATGCGGATCCGGAATTTATTGAACGTATGAAAGATCCTGTCTTTGCAGCAAACCTTGACTCAGGCGGGGCAAAACAAACAGAAATTAAACTGAAACCCGGCGCCGTTCGTTCAGTAATTATTTTCGGTCTTGCCGTGCTGGCTGTTGTGCTGGTAGGTTCATTTCCTTCCCTGTTGCCGGAATTTTCCGGCAAAGAAGGATTTACTCCGGGTTTCGTTGTGAACGCTGCGGGACGCATCCAGGTTCCTTCCATGATCATGATCATCATGCTGGCGGCCACCGGATTCATTATTCATTTCGCACATACAACATCTGCTGCGGTAACCAAGGCGAGTCTGTTTGCTTCTGGCGGTCAGGCTGCGATTGCCATATTTGGTGTGGTGTGGATGAGCAGTACATTTATGAATCACAATGCCACTGTCATCGAGGATACACTGGGAAAAATTGTAACATCTTATCCCTGGCTATTCGCCTTTGCACTTTTTGCATTGAGCATTTTACTCTTCAGCCAGGCAGCCACCACAAAAGCATTGATGCCTCTTGGTTTATCGCTTGGAATGGCGCCAGCCTACCTGGTTGGGATTTTTCCATCTACCAACGGAATTTTTTTCATTCCCGGATATCCGACCCTGCTTACCGCCATTCAATTTGATCGTACCGGCACCACCCGAATCGGAAAATATGTACTTAATCATAGTTTCATGTTACCTGGATTAGTTACGACGACTGTTTCTGTAATTGCCGGATTGATTTTACAATCATTTTTGCTTTAGAACTAATGAGTAAGAAGCGAATTGCCTGAATGGCCGAACGGTTTTGAAATAATTGAATCATGAAATCGTTATCATAAATAAAATTCCGACTGTCACAGAATGATGGTATTTTTATTTAGCAAAAAGTTTAAAAAATACTTTATGAAAAACGTTTTAATCCTTTCTTTTTTACTGGTTATGTCCTTTTGTACTTTCAGCCAAACGGCCACTAATTATTCCGGAGACGTAGATAAAGCCTACGGTCTCATCAGAAATGGTGCGTATAAGAACGGATATAAATACATGATAAAATTTGCGAGTACCAATCAGGCTGCCATTAATGTGACACCGAATACCAGCTATCTCATTTTCTTTGTCTATGACAACAGTAAAAACCCCGTAACGAATTTCAAGGCTCATCTAATGACACCTGATAGTGCTTTAATGAAAAAATATACGGTAAAGCCTTTCGACCGTGCACAGATCGGTGTGGCCAGGGGTGAGCAACTGGAATTTCGCACACCGGCTTTTACAGGTAAAGGCACGAGACCTGTCAGACTGGAAGCGAATCCGAACGCTTATATCTATGTGTATTACAAAAAATAGAAACTGCTTCTTTCACGTCTGTCATCCCGAAAGCTAAAAACACGGGGAATATTCTGTCGAATCCTTTTTAATTATTATATTCATAGGCAACGCGCCAATGAAATATCTACTTTTTCCCCTTATTCTTACGACCGTTTTTTTCGCCTGCAGCAAACATGATAACGGTCCAGGCCTGACAAGCCTGAGTCCGGCTAAGGGAGGTATCGGTACAATCATCACATTAAAAGGGAAGGGATTCGGAACAAATGCTTCGGTCGTAAATGTTTTATTCAATGGTACGGTAGCATCTCCCATTACCATCAGCGACACCTTGATTACTGTCCAGGTGCCGCCGGGTGCAACGAGCGGGTTTGTATCCGTCGGAGTAAACGGATTGCCGAAATCCAATTCGCAGGTTTTTACGTTATTGTCCGGAACCTGGGTAAGAAAAGCCGATCTTCCTTTCCCGCCCGGACGCGCATATGCATCAGCTTTTGCGATCAACGGCAAAGGATATTTTGTTGGTGGAA
>DASXKM010000068.1:0-3188 GCA_036496825.1 Puia sp.
TGCGGATGTATCAGATAATTGTAAATAGCGAATGTGAATTCAAACTCTGAATATTCACGCCCGAAAAACGGTGATTTCTCATCTTCTTCACTCACGTAAATATGACGCCAGTTATAATATGGTTCTATATCATGCAACCCCGTAAAATTAAAGATTCAACTTCCATACTTCCAGTCTTCCATACTTTCATACTTTCCTTCTGCTCTCTGCTGCTTTTTTGACACTTCCGTGTTTCAGCAACAAATTTTTTGCTATTTCATAATCCGTAATACCGGTTTGATTCATTAACATGCCGGTACCCCGTTCTATCAACTTGCTATTCGTGAGCTGCATATTCACCATTCTGGTATCCTCCACTCTGCCAATCCGGATCATCACGGTTGTTGAAATCATATTAAGTACCAGTTTTTGAGCCGTACCACTTTTCATTCGGGTGCTCCCTGTTACAAATTCGGGGCCGACGATGACTTCCACCGGATAATCTGAGGCGTCTGCCAATGGCGTTCCCGGATTACAGGTAACGCAACCCGTGCAAATCCGGTTCTTCCGGCATTGTTTTAAAGCAGCGATCACATAAGGAGTCGTTCCGCTCGCAGCAATGCCAATTACCACATCTTTTTCATTTACTTCGTACTCACAAAGGTCCACCCACCCTTGTTCCTCATCATCCTCCGCATTTTCTACCGGCGTACGGATCGCTTTTTCCCCACCGGCTATCAATCCGATGATCAGCCCATAAGGCATACCGAATGTAGGTGGAATTTCACTTGCATCCAGAATTCCAAGCCGGCCACTTGTACCGGCGCCCACATAAAAAAGCCGGCCACCCGCAAGCATTTTATCAATGATGATTTCTGTCAGTTTTTCAATCTGCAGAATGGATTGGCTTACAGCAAGAGGAACCTGCTGGTCTTCCTTGTTAATGAATGTGAGCAGATCAAGCGTGCTCATCTTTTCCAAATGCCGGTATCGGCCCTGTTCCTCTGTAATTTTTTCGAAATTCATCCCGTCTTTTTGTGATATGCGATCAATCCTTTCATGGGTTTTGCCAGAAATTTACCCGTCTGCCATCCAAAATTTTTACAAAGCTCCTTCAGAATATCCTGAAACCCAAATGCCACACTACCGGTAAAATAAACAGGTATTTTTCCGGATTCCGGATAATGGGCCAGGTGCACAGAAAAAAAATCCCAGAGCCCGTCTTCAATGATATTTTCCACCATATAATGACCTCTGTTTTCAGCCAGAAATAAAGCGAATGAAGCAATATAACGATTAGGCAAAGGCTTTTTATAAACCGAATCCAGAATATCAGCTGCAGAAAGATCATATCTTTTATGGAACTTATCGTGTAATTCTTTGTCAAAAGTTTTATACAAATAATATTGTAAAACTTTTTTCCCCAGATAAGCACCACTTCCTTCATCACCCAGCACATAGCCAAGTCCGGGACTATTGCGAATGATTTTCTTTCCATTGTAATAACCTGAATTGCTTCCGGTTCCCAGGATGACTACGATGCCTTTTTTATTCCCGCAAAGTGCACGGGAGGCACCTGTGAGATCGTGTTCTACTTCAATCGCAGATTCCGGAAATACACTCTTTATGGCTTTTTTGAACATGGTGCGGTTTTCCGCTGCCCCCAGCCCTGTCCCATAAAAATAAACGGCGGTGGGAATTTTGTTTTTTAATGCCGGCAGAAGCTCTTTTTTCATCATTGCGGCGAATTGTAATTCATTTAGAAAATACGGACTGGCCCCCTGCGTTTCGATGATTTGTTTTCGACCGTTTAAAACAAAACACCATTCGCATTTAGTCGATCCGCTGTCCGCAATAAGAATCCCCATGATTTTATTTTGTAATTCCGTGCGAAGGTACATTTTAAGCTCAAAGCTCAAAACGCAAAGCACAAAGCCTTCTGCCCGATGTTACCAATTTTTGGAAAACCCATAGTGACGTTTCGCGATTTAATAAAACGTTCTTTATTGGGCGACAGAGGCTCCCTTTATACGCTGTGCTTTACGCCTTATGCTTAAAACGCTTAATTTGCAGCCATCAGGCGAAATCAAGTACATGAAAAAACTGAATTTCTGGCTGCCTCTTTTATTTGCGGTAGTCATGATCCTTGGAATGATAATCGGATACAGACTTTACCCCAACACATATACGGGTGGTTTTTTTAAAACCGGAAAATTAAGTCCTGTGCAGGAAGTCCTGGATATTATCAACAATAAATATGTAGATTCTGTCCACACAGATTCTTTGAGCGAAGAAGCCATACAAGGTTTACTTTCTCATCTTGATCCCCATTCATATTATATTCCGGCTGTTGACCAGGTTGAGATGAACGAAGATCTTCAGGGCAATTTTCAGGGGATCGGAGTTGAATTTCAAATTTTAAATGATACGGTTAATATTACAAACGTGCTCAGCGGAGGACCCAGCGATAAGGCCGGAATACTGGTTGGCGATCAGATCATCCGTGTAAGTGATTCGCTGGTTGCCGGAAATGGAATTACCGGCGATAGAATAAAAAAATTCCTGAGGGGCCCCGGTGCCAGTAATGTGAATGTATCCATGTTCCGCAACAGAACACTCATGTCATTTACTATTCAACGTGGTGTTATTCCGCTGCCTGCCCTGGATGCGTCCTATATGATAAATAAGGAAGCGGGCTATATCCGGATCAATAAATTTTCCAGAACCACTTTTGAAGAATTTATGATTGCCATGGAAGCACTGGAAAAGCAGGGGATGAAAAAATTAGTATTGGATATTCGCGGCAATGGAGGTGGTATTGTAGATGAAGCTGTGAATATGGCGGATGAATTCCTGGGAAATGACGACCTGATCGTTTATACCGAAGGACGTAAAAGTCCCCGAAAGGAATATCATGCCCAGAGACCCGGCAGTTTTGAATCGGGTAAACTTGTCGTGTTGGTAGATGAAGGCACGGCATCAGCCAGCGAAATTCTTACGGGAGCGCTGCAGGATTGGGACCGGGCAACGATTGTTGGCCGGCGTACTTTTGGTAAAGGTCTTGTGCAGGAACCATTTGAATTGAATGATGGAAGTGAATTGAGACTAACCATTGCGAGATATTATACACCGTTGGGCCGCAGTATTCAGAAACCTTACAATAAAGGGCGCGAAGCGTATAATGAAGAAGTCATCGACCGTTTTCACAA
>DASXKM010000069.1:0-2532 GCA_036496825.1 Puia sp.
GCTGTTACCTTTTGTAACAGCAAATCGCGGATGACTGCATATATTTTATTTTCCGGGGTTTCATCAAAATTTCTTATGTATTCCCCCCAAAGAATTTTAGCCTGAAAAAACTGCGTCCCTGGATTCCTGACTTTTTTAATATTTTTAAACAGTATCTGGTCACGCATTCCCATTATTACATCATCATCGTCTTTTGGCCTGGACAGGATAAGATCTGACCTGAACACGATTTGGGGCATCTCCATGCGCAACATAAGGCTTGAACGGTCAATCCAGTGTTTGCCGCCAGGCCATCCCGCAACATTCGGAGGAGAAAACAATACCTGACCCAGTAACCTTTCCAGTATAATTTGTACCTGTTGGTTCTGAATTTCCAAAGGAAGTTGTCGGCGAAAACCAACCAGCCATAACACAGGAGATTTGATCTGGCATCCAATATTCTTCTGGTCATAAAACCAGGACGAAGTAAAAATGCTGATCATGAGAGCACGAATATTATACCCGCTTTCAAAGAATTCTTTTGCCAGCATGGTTATTTTCTCGTCATCCACTATATCATTTACAAAAAACCGGTAGATTTTTGTTGTTATGAAAACGGAGGTCTGCTTTTGTGCAAGCAAAATCTCCAGGATATCTTCACCTGAAAAGTTGCCTGTTTTCCCAAAAAAAGTTTTTATACCGTCATCATGTTGACGTGGTCGAAAATCGAACCCGCCCTGCAAGGTTGCGCTCCATCCTGTAAACGCACGTGCGGATTCCCTTACGTCCAATTCGGTATAATTTCCACGGCCGATTGTAAAAAGCTCCATCAGTTCGCGGGCAAAATTTTCATTGGGGTGACTCTTTCGATTCTGGTTATTATTCAGAAACTGGATCATTGCAGCTGATTTGCTTACATTCATCAGCAATTCCCTGAAGTTTCCCAATGCGTTTTCCCGAATCACATTCAGGAGTGCCTGGTCGTATAAAATATTGGCTGTCCTGGTTGCAAAATGACCATGCCAGAACAACGACATCTTTTCCAGCAACTGTGCTTCACTCGTCGTCATTTCATCGAGCCAGCGGATGTTGAGCCTGGATATATCCTGTACGGACTGTTTTCGGAACATTTGTTTTTCTTCCGGTTTAAGCCCCTGAAGCTTTGAAAATGACATCGGCTGACTTACCATTTCTTTTAAATGTGGTGTCGCCACATCAAGAAGATCTGGTCTTTTTTCGGATGCTTTCAGCAAAGAATGAAATATTTTTTCCGGCTTTTGCCTGGATAATTCTTTCATCTGGTCAGCTGAAGGACCGAATCCTGCACGCCAATACAAATGTTGATTTTTGAGCTGATTATTATTCATCACTTTCCATAGGATATGATTCAGGAGAAAAAGTTTAATGAAAGAAATATCAAAAGCGGATGTTTGATGTCTTTTCCTGGCTAATGAAATGCCCGTCCGGATTCAGCCAGCCACGGACAATTTATCAAATAAATTGATCTACTACATGTCATCACCACCATCGGGCCTTGTATCGACGGTTATATAGCAGGTTTCGAACAACCTCAGGTTTGTCAGAAAAATTGATTTTCCGGAATCAGATGAATCCTGGTTCATTCAAAAAGTGTCAGGCGGTCCGATTTAAAATAGGTTTGCAGATTCGCCGGCAGGCGGATGAAATCGGTTGCCTGGTTATTTTCCAGCAGACAGGCCAATATCCTTGGAAGGGCCAGCGAGCTGCCATTCAGAGAATGCAGCAACTGGGTTTTTCCGGATTCATCCTTGAATCGGACTTTCATGCGATTTGTCTGAAAACTTTCGAAGTTGCTGACGGAACTTACTTCCAGCCATTTTTCCTGAGCCGCACTGTACACTTCAAAATCATAAGTAATCGCAGAAGCAAATGACATATCGCCGCCGCATAAACGCAAAATGCGATAGGGTAATTCCAGCGATTGAAGAAGTTTTTCTACATGCAAAACCATTTCCTCCAGAACGGCATAGCTGTTTTCCGGCCGCACAATTTGTACGATTTCCACTTTATCAAACTGATGGAGGCGGTTTAATCCCCTGACATCTTTTCCATAACTACCTGCTTCCCTTCTAAAACACGGCGTATATGCGGTCATTTTCACTGGCAGGTCCTTTTCCTTTAGTATCATGTCCCGCCAGAGATTTGTGAGTGGAACTTCAGAAGTTGGTATCAAAAACATTTCATCTTCATTTACAAAATACATCTGTCCCTCCTTATCAGGCAGCTGACCGGTTCCAAATGCACTGGCTTCATTTACCATCAGCGGCGGCTGGTATTCCACGAAACCGGCATTTGTATTGTAATCGAGGAAATATTGAATCAGAGCTCTTTGTAAAAGTGCCCCTTTATTGACATAAACCGGGAATCCGGCACCGGTAATTTTGTTACCCAATTCAAAATCTATCAGATTATATTTTTTGGCAAGATCCCAGTGAGCCAACGCATTAACCGGCAGAGATGGCCTCGTTCCGCCTTCCCTGACAACCGTGTTATCCTCTGGCGTTTTACCTGGCG
>DASXKM010000070.1:0-4745 GCA_036496825.1 Puia sp.
ACTACGCTTCCACATTCGCCACACTAATCTTTGTGTTATAACCCCGATGCAGACTGCCCCATATTATTTTTCTTGGCGAGCAGTTGTTTGCGAAGCGTAATATTCGGGACTTTTTTGGAAGTTACCTGTACTTCGTTGCTGGCAGATTTCATGGAGATCACCGGACTTTTGATATCCTGAATTTTAGATTCCATGGTCAGGGTTTCACGTTCCAGCTCGAGTATCACTTCGTAGTTATTGAGAATTTCCCTTTCCAGCTCTTCTATTTTTGCCCTGGCTTTCAGGATCATTTTGGCTCTGAAGGCGAAACCCACGAAAACTGCTATACCAAGTACAAAAGCAAGCAGATAGATATTCAGCGAAACCTCGTTGGTAAGCATGGTAGTTTTTAAATTAAATAATCAGAGTCAAAGGTTTGTAAATAAGTACACGCTGGGGCCGGATCGTGCTTTCCCGCGTAGGTTTATCATGCCATTGGAGGTAATTCCCAAATGTAAGGTTTCCATTTTAAGTATTATAAAATTTGTTTTTCCACTATTTCCCGTATGGAATCGAGGGAAACCCGTTCCTGCTGCATGCTGTCCCGGTACCGTATAGTTACCGTCCGGTCTTCTTTGGTCTGATAGTCAATAGTAACGCAAAACGGCGTGCCGATCGCGTCCATCCGGCGATAGCGTTTCCCGATGGTATCTTTCTCTTCATAAAAACAGCGGAACTGGCTCCTGCAGGATTCCATCAGTTCTTTGGCTATTTCAGGCAGGCCGTCTTTTTTTACCAGAGGTAAAACGGCCAGTTTCACCGGTGCCAGGCGGGGCGGGAATTTTAATACAACCCGGCTGTCCTTTTTCTCTGCTGTACTCAGATCCTCTTCCTGGTAGGCTTCGCTTAAAATCATCAGGATCGTCCGGTCGAGACCGACAGAAGTCTCAATTACATAGGGGATATAATGCTGATTTAATTCCGTGTCGAAATAGGTAAGTTTTTTTCTGCTGTATTCCTGGTGATTTTTTAAATCGAAATCCGTACGGGAGTGAATACCTTCCACTTCCTTAAATCCCATCGGAAAAATATATTCTATATCGCAGGCGGCGTCGGCATAATGAGCAAGTTTGACATGGTCGTGAAAACGGAATTTATCAGCCGGAATACCCAGGCTTAAATGCCATTTCATCCGGGTTTCTTTCCAATACTCATACCATTCTTTCTGTGTGCCGGGACGTATAAAAAACTGCATCTCCATTTGTTCAAATTCCCGCATTCTGAATATAAACTGGCGGGCCACGATCTCATTCCGGAATGCTTTACCTGTCTGGGCAATTCCGAAGGGAATTTTTAATCTGCCCGTTTTCTGAACATTCAAAAAGTTTACAAAAATCCCCTGCGCAGTTTCCGGCCGGAGGTAGATTTCACTGGCTTCATCCGCCAGACTGCCGAGTTGCGTTGAAAACATTAGATTGAATTGCCTGACTTCACTCCAGTTAGATGTGCCGCTGATACTACATTTGATATTCTTCTCTTCGATTAATTTTTTGAGTCCGTCAAAATCACTGGCCGCGAGCAGACGATCCATCGCCGCGAGCAATTCTTCCGCCTCCTGCTTCCGGCCTCCCGCCTCCAGCTCATCAGCATAACCCTCGATCAGATGATCCACCCTGTATCGCTTCTGGCTGTCCTTGTTATCGATCATCGGATCGCTAAAATTGTCAACATGTCCGGAGGCTTTCCAGGTGGTCGGGTGCATGAATATAGCGGCGTCAATCCCTACGATATTATCGGTGAGCTGGGTCATACTCTTCCACCAGTAATCACGTATATTCTTTTTTAGTTCGCTGCCATACTGACCATAATCATAAACAGCACTGAGTCCATCGTAAATCTCACTGGAAGGAAATATGAATCCGTATTCCTTACAATGGGATATAATTGCCTGAAGTTTTAACGTATCATTTGCCATAACGGCTGCAAAAGTAAGGAGAATGAGTAACCCGAAGCAACTCCCTTGGCCTCATTGTAGTAAATTTGGCGCTATGTGGACATTGAAGAAATGTCAGCCTTATCTATGCGTCCTCCTGTTGCTCTTCGTGTCTATTACTGTGTGCGCCCAGACGAAAGTACTCAGAGGTGTTATCCAGGATTACCAAAGCGGTGAAACTGTTCCCTTTGCTTCCATGCAGATGGAAAAAAGCGGCATTGGAAGACTCAGTGATTCCGCTGGTGAATTTAGCATGCATTTCGAAGAATGGCCAAGAGATACGCTCCGGATTACCTATGTGGGATATCAGCCTTATCTCCTGAACCTGAATGATTCACTTCTGCGACACGCGGTAAATGATACCATATTCGTATATATCTCGATGTTAAGGGCCAGGTACAGCAGTGAAGTGGTAGTCCGAGCAAAAGTAGATTTCGGCCTCCTGCTCTGGCGCAAGATCAAAAAACACAAAGAGCAGAATGATCGTTATCGCTTTCATAATTTCTCTTACGAATTATATAATAAGCTGGAGCTTGATCTGAACAACGTAAATAAAGAGAGACTACAGACAGTCAAATTGCTCAAGCCCTTTGCATTCGTCCTGAATAATATCGACAGCAGTGAAGAACATCCCTTTCTTCCCATGTACATAACAGAAACTCTTTCGGATTATTATTATGTGCGCGACCCCGTTACGAAAAGACGCGAAGTGATCAAGGGAAGTAAAACCGTCGGACTGAATAATGAAAGTGTGAGCAAATATCTGGGTGGCATGGAGCAGAATCTGGATTTCTATAACAATTTCATTCCCGTTTTCGACAAAAGATTTGTGAGTCCGCTCAGCAATAACGGCGATTTTTATTACCGCTACCGGATCATCGACACGCAGTACGTGAATAACCGGAGACTGCTCCACCTGGTTTTCACGCCAAAAAGAAAAGGCGAAAATACTTTTGAAGGAGATTGCTGGGTACATGATACCAGTTTCGCCATTCAGAAAATGACCCTGCGGCTGGATCGTTCTTCCAATCTGAATTTCGTTCAGGATTTGACCATCATCCAGGAATTCTCGCTGTTACATGACACGACCTGGTTCCTTTCAAGAGATAAATTTGTGGCCACGCTGACACCACTCGGTAAGAGTAGAATGGGAATGATCGGAAGAAAAACCACAACCTATAAAAATATCGTTTACAACGACAGCTCCGTGGTCCGCGAAGTGGAGAAGAATAAGATTCCGGAAGAAGTGATGTTTTCCGAAAATTCACGGCAGCGAACCGATTCCTTCTGGCTGAAAAACCGTCACGAAAAGTTAACAAAGAACGAAAAGGCAGTTTACAAAATGGTAGACACGCTCACCAAAATGCCTGCCTTTCATACCTATGCCAATGTGCTGAATTTTATTGGAACCGGTTATCTCAATATCGGGAATTATGTGATTGGTCCCTGGTACAACTGGATTTACGCCAATGAATTGCAGGGCTTGCGACTGCGTTTCGATCTCGGTACTAATAAAGGCTTTAATAAAAACCTGATCCTTCATGGCTATATGGCTTATGGATTCGGTGACCAGACCTGGCACTGGGAAGCAGACGCCCTCTATCTGTTCAAACGGAATCCCCGTATGAGTCTTTATGCGATGCTCCGGCAGGATCTGGATTACGGCCAGCAATATTATGATGAGATTACAAGCGACAATATATTCGCCATCGCGGTCAGAAAACCCGGAGTCCCGATTAAATTCATCAATCTGACCCAACAGCAGATTCAATGGTTCAACGAATGGGTAAATGGATTTTCGATCACCTTAACCGCAGATCATAAAGTATATAATCCTGAACTGAATCTGGCGCCACTCAGTGATTTCAAAAATGGACCCGGCAACCCGATGAATGGTTTTGAACTTTCGGCAAACCTCCGGTTTGCCTTTCTGGAGAAATTTTTTGAGACTACTTTTTACCGGACCAGTCTGGGTAGCCAGTATCCGATCATCGATGTAAAATATACCCATGGATTTCCAGGAGTTTTAGGCAGTACGCTGACCTATGATAAACTGTTCGCGAGTATTTCCGATGTTATCAAAGTGCCGCCGATCGGAACGCTCTATTATAATTTTTTCGGGGGCAAGACCTGGGGCGTACAACCCTATCCCTTTCTGAATGTGGCGCCGGGTAATGAAACTTATTACTACAACAAGTATGCATTCAGTTTGATGAACAAATACGAATACCTGCATGATCAGTTTCTCGGGTTCAACTTTGAACACAATATCGGGAGCGGCATTTTCAGATTCACTCCCCTTACCCGCAAATTGAAATTCCGCCAGTTTTACAATGTTAAATTGTTGTGGGGGCATCTGTCGCCGGAAAATGCGGCTTACAATAACAATTCCGACTATACTTTCAGATCACTGGATGGCAGAACCTATATGGAAATCGGAACCGGGGTCGACAACATCCTTCGGTTCCTGCGCGTCGACTTTATATGGCATGTTTTACCAACCGGCCAGAACCTCTCATATATACAGAAGTTCGGCGTGTTCGGCAGTTTCCGTCTGCAGTTTTAGCAAATACAACAAGAGGTCCGCTCCTTTTCAGTCTTCGATGCAGATTCGAACATTTACAGGTCTGATCAAAATTCCACTTAATTTACTGAAATGTTGTCTCCCGGAACAAGGATACATATCAGGAGGATTATTCCATTCGGCTGGCATTGGGCGCAAATGAATTAGAGGCCGAGATGAAAAAATAGATTTATTTACTGTTTTATCTGG
>DASXKM010000071.1:0-3362 GCA_036496825.1 Puia sp.
GCCTTAAGCGTTAGGCTTTGAAAGTAATTCTTTCACCATAGAACTGATGGATTTACCATCGGTTTTTCCAGCTAATTGTTTAGTGGCAACTCCCATCACTTTCCCCATATCCGCAGGCGACTTTGCACCCGTGTCGGCGATAATTTTCTGCAGAATGGTTTTGAGTTCTTCCGGACTCATCTGTGCAGGCAGAAATTTTTCTATGATAGCGATTTCTTCCTCTTCCTTAACTGCAAGATCACGGCGGTTCTGCGTTGTATATATTTCCAAAGAATCCTTTCTTGATTTGAGCAGCTTCTGCAGGAGTTTTACCTCATCCTCTTCTTTCAGATCCCCACCTGCGCCTTCTGAAGTTTTAGCCAGTAAGATGGCTGCCTTTATTGCGCGAAGGGAGCGCAGGGCTTTTTCATCTTTAGCTAACATGGCCGTCTTTAGATCGGTCATTACTTTTTGTTCAAGGCTCATATTATAAATTTATAATTTATTAATATTTATCTGTTTAGCTCTCGATTTTTGTAAGAAAGACTTCGCAAAACTCTTCATTTCCAATGCCAGATCATCATGACGGGTAGCTTTCTTATAAGTATCAGCCATGGTCATCAGAGTTTGGTAGAAAAAGTCTTCCATTTCGTCTATCATCATATCCTTTGTCCACAGATCGATTCGCAGCGCGGCTTTATCAGATCCATCCCAGAGTGAAAGCAGGAAGGCTTTGGCTTTTCGGGTATTTTCAGGACTATTATCAGGGGCGCTCCAGCTGATATCAGAGGGCATTTTATTTTCATCCAGTAAAACCCGTATTTGAATGGAATTTTCGTTCATTTTTTATGCAAATTTCAAGGAAAAACGATCATTGTTTCTCCGGATACCGGGCGAAGTTACTGTGAAAAAGCATGGATTTCCCATCCTATTATCCGGGAAAGAAACTGCGGAAATTACGGGGAGGCGGTTCAAGTATTTATTCGCTTTCATTCCAGTATGTTATTAGATAATTTTACAGTAGTTCGTTTTCCGTCATCCGTCATCCGTCATCAAAATCCGTACTATGAAAAATCTTTACGTAAAGGGGTTGTTCGTATCCGTGAGCCTTTTTATTTTTTCCTGTCCGTCGCTATATTCCCAGTGTACCTGTACCGGTGGCATCCCGGCAACAGCAATTAATCAGACAATAACGATTTCACCCACCACCACGAGTACACTTAATTTTTCTTTCCTGCAGTTTAACCCTGCCATCGGGAATCTTGCCTGTGTAGCCCTGCACGATACAATTACAGGAAATTCAGTAACCGGTGCCGGTAATACCGGTCCCGACAGTACGGCTTTTCTTTTCCAGCTTACGCTGACGAATAAAATTACCGGACCTGGAATTACAATGACCCATGTTTATAATTCTGTTCACGGATATGATACCCTGGCACCGTTCGGTATTCCGGGGGATACCATTACCTACGGGCCTGAAAACATTATCACGTTTCCGACCGGCATCGGAAACACGGGTGGGAATGCTGCTTACCTGGGACTGGGTACGGTTAATTTTACATATTCCATAAACGGGGGTATGATTACCCTCGACGGAGGCTCCAATTACAATTCTTCTGTAACAACCGTGATCGGAGGTACCCTGAAACTGACTTATTTTTGGTGCCCAACCATACCATTAGGCACAGCAATCAGCAATTTTTCGGTATTTAAGAAAAATGGCAGCATCTCATTACAATGGCTCGGCACAACAGATCAAAAGGATATAATCTATGAAATTGACTACAGCAACGACAACGAACATTGGCAGTCGGCGGGAACAGTCCCGGCTGGATCTGCTCCAGAGGGTACTGTTGCACAATACCAGTATCAATACAACCCTTCTAAAGCTGATGTGGGAGACATTTACTTCCGTATCAAACGCACGGATGCCGAAGGAAATGTAGTCTATTCGGTGATCAAAGCAGTGAACCTTCAATTGCAGGATCAGCGTGCAGGAATCCAGATTTATCCCAATCCGGTTAATCAGAAGATATTAATCCAGTTTGATGAACAACAAACCGGTAATTACAGCCTTGAACTGGTTGGAACCACGGGCCAGGTAATTGTCAAAAAGCAGGTTCAGCTTTCAGGCGCGAATCTGACCAATATGGAACTTTCCAGCAAACCGGCCAGCGGTATTTACTTCCTGCGGGTAGTGAATACGGCCAATAACCATCAGTTCCTGACCAAGGTGATCGTGAACTGATTTTTTTCCGTAGGTTTGTCAGGTATAAAAACTACATAATGGAATACAATACTACGCGTAATCATCTGATTATGCGTGAATACGGCCGCCATATCCAGCGGATGATCGAATACCTTCTGACGATTGAAGATCCGGCTGTCCGTGAAAAAAATGCTGCAGTTGTGATTGAGTTGATGGGGTTTCTAAACCCCCATCTGAAAAACGTGGAAGATTTCCGACATAAACTATGGGATCATCTTTTCCTTATTTCCGATTTCAAACTCGATGTTTCTTCTCCTTACCCGATTCCTACAGCCGAAACGCTGAAGCCAAAAACAGATCCGCTTCCTTATCCGAAACGCTACCCGAAACATGCTCATCTGGGAAAGAATCTGGAGCTGATCATAGATAAAGCGCTGCAGGAAGAAAATCCGGAAAAGAAAAATGGATTTGCAAATGCGATTGCTTACTACATGAAGCTCGCCTATAATAACTGGCACAAGGAAACGGTACATGACGATGCCATACAGGGAGAACTGACCGCTATCACCAATGGGCAACTTGAATTTACCAACACGCCATTCGTGAGAAGTTTCCGACCAAATGATAACCGCGAAAGAACCGGTGGTTATGGATACGACCGCAATAAGCGCAATCAGAAATTTCAACGCAACAACAATAACAACAATCGTAACAATAACGATCGCGGCGGAAGCAAATTCAAAAAGAAAAGATACTAGTGAATTCCTTTGAAGTAACCGGTGGCAAACGGTTAAAAGGAGAAATCATCCCGCAAGGAGCTAAAAACGAAGCGCTCCAGGTTATCAGCGCCGTACTTTTATCGAAAGGAAAAATCACCATTTCTAATATTCCGGACATACTGGATGTAAACCTTCTGATTGAAGTATTGCAGGAAATGGGTGTCAAAATCAATCGTCCTTCACGTCATGAATGCAGTTTCCAGGCCGACGATGTGAATGTGGATTATATTAACAGCGATACCTTCAGAAAAAAAAGCGGGCGGTTACGTGGTGCCGTTATGCTGGCGGGTCCGCTGCTTGCCCGGTTCAAAATATCTTTTGTTCCCAAACCCGGAGGTGATAAGATTGGCAGAAGAAGACTGGATACTCACATGACCGGGTTCGAAAAACTGGGT
>DASXKM010000072.1:0-4397 GCA_036496825.1 Puia sp.
GAATTTTTATTACGCAGGCTGATATCCGGTTTCGTTTCTGCGTCCTCATTCCATTTATTATAGAACCATAGCGTAGGAAGGACCGTTATATCGGCAGCCTGATGATATCGGTTGGTTACATCTATTTTTATAAATATATCGCTGGAATTCTGCTTTGCATAGGTGACGAGCACGTCAAAATATTCATCGTCATCGAATACACCGGTATCGAGGATCTCAAATTCCGGTTCATGTTTTGAACGGATACGGTTTTCCTGAATGAGCTGCTGATAAGGGAATGCCTGCTGCGGATACTTATAGAGGTACTCCATGTAGTAGTGACTCGGAACATTGTCCAGATGATAGTACAACTCCTTGACATCCTCTCCGTGATTTCCCTGATTATTGCCGAGGCCGAATAACCTCTCTTTTAAAGTATGATCTTTCCCGTTCCAGAGAGCGATACCAAAGCAAAGATTCTGAAAGAAATCAGAAATACCTGCAAGCCCGTCTTCTCCCCACTGATATTGACGACAATGTGCATGATCATAGGGAAAATAGTTCCATGCATCTCCATAAGGACCGTAGTCTTCTCTGACGGATCCCCATTGACGTTCGCTGAGATATGGTCCCCACTGCTCAAGTGGAATTTTTTTGTACGAGTTTACGATTAGTCTCTTCTGCTCAATGGTCATAAAGTGGGGTTAAAATTACGGATTCCTTATTTAATGAAACGCCGGAAGGAATCGACGTGGTATCGTTTTTGAACAGTACTGACAGATAGAATATTTTATATTTCTAAATTTTTAGATATGGGAAAATTAAGCGGAAAGAAAGTGGCCATTCTCACGGAAAATGGTTTTGAAGAGGTTGAATTGACAAGCCCGCTAAAAGCACTCAGGGATGCCGGGGCTACGGTGGAAATTATTTCGCCGCAGAAAAAGAAAGTAAAAGCATGGGCTCATGATCACTGGTCCATCGAACTACCAGTGGATATTCAGTTGAGCAATGCCAATGTAGATGATTATGACGCATTGGTTATTCCGGGTGGTGTTTTAAATCCTGATCAGTTGCGGATAAACCCGGACTGTGTGGATTTTGTGCAACAATTTCTGAAAGAACGAAAACCTGTCGCTGCCATATGTCATGGTCCGCAGCTGTTAATCGAAACGGGCATACTACGTGGGAAAAATATAACTTCTTTCCCTTCGATACGTACGGATCTTGAAAATGCTGGCGCACATTGGTCTGATGTTGAAGTAGTAACGGATGACGGGCTAACCACGAGCCGGAGTCCAAAAGATCTGGATGCCTTTAACAAACGGATAATTGAAGAAATCGCTTTGAGCAACTATGCCAGTGCCCCGGTTTTATAATTCGTACCGTTTATATATATCACAGAGTTTATCGTAAGGAAGGGCCACCACAGGGTGGCTTTTTTATTGGTATTTTAGTGACAGACTGTATAGAATTTTTTCGGACACACTATCAAAGGGCTTATATAAAGAATCCTGCAGCCAATGCCTGCGAAAAGATGTAACCGTCGCTATACTGTCCCTGATATTATATCCGATTATTCGCAGTGCCTGGTAATCGTTGAATCCTGGCGGTACAATGACAGATGAAGTGTCTCCATACCAGTCTCCGAATCCATGATCTGCCAATACCTTCCAGGGAAAGCGCCAGTTGGGATCTACTTTTCTACCGGGCGCGATATCTCCGTGACCGATAAAATTTTCCTGTGGAATTTTATATTTCGATTTCAACGTATCCAGTAAGATCAGGAGACTGGCAATCTGCGGATCAGTGAAAAACTCAAAGCCATTATTATCCAGTTCAATACCGATACTGGAAGAATTGATGTCTGAATTATTTCCCCACTTACTCAATCCTGCCTGCCAGGCCCGCAGATAGTCGTTTAGCATGTGATAAACCGTTCCGTCTTTGCATATAACATAATGCGCGCTTACCTGAGACTGTGGAATCGTGAAAGTATGAAGTGTTACGGGACAGCCGTTTTGCGCGGTGTGATGTATGATGATAAAATTTGGCTTTCGCAAATCAAAATTTACTGTTCCCACCCAACCTGAATTTTGACCCGCAAAATAATTGACGGGCTCGCGACGGATCGTATTTGATAAAACTTTTGCCTCTTTTCTGTAAGCCTTGTTCGTCGTCTTATATGGATCATGATTACAACTGATGAGGATTATTAAAAAAAAAGTCAGTATTTTATTTCGCATCAGGCAAAAATAAGATAAAGCTTTTTGTAACAGGCATGCGTAACACTTATGGCCTGACGCCCGACGATTTTTCGGTCAACGGCTGACGGTGAACGCTGGCATGGCTTTTAAGGGTTTTTCGTTAAATAATTCTATGCCCGAAGGCCCTTCGATTTTACTGGTTCGTGAGTCACTGCAGCCCTTTATCGGCAAAAAAGTTTTAACAGTCAAGGGGAATAGCAAAATTGAAAAATCAAGGCTGATAAACCAAAAAATCACGGATATCAGAAATTGGGGCAAACATCTGCTGATATGTTTTGATGGATTTACACTGCGAATCCACTTCCTGATGTTTGGCAGCTATCTGGTGAACAAAAGAAAATCTACTCCCCTGCGTCTTTCCCTGGGATTAAAGAAAGACGAATTGAATTTTTATACCTGTTCCGTGCAGTTTATAGAAGGGTCCCTGAATAAAGTATATGATTTTAGTTCTGATGTATTAAACGATTTGTGGAGTTCGAGAAAAGCAAGTTTCAAACTCAGGCAAATACCTGAAATGAATGTCAGCGATGCTTTGCTGGATCAGCGGATTTTCTCGGGTGTGGGAAATATCATAAAAAATGAAGTACTTTTCAGGATTCGCGTTCATCCCCAATCACTTATTGGCAAACTTCCTCCAAAACTAAAAACCGCCCTGATCAAAGAAGCGCGTAACTATAGTTTTGATTTTCTGAACTGGAAACGAAAATTCGTATTGAAAAAACATTGGCTGGTTTACACAAAAAAAATTTGTCCGCGCGACCATAATCCCGTTCGGAAAGAATATATCGGGAAGACAAAAAGAAGAACTTTTTATTGCGAGAAGTGTCAGATTCTTTATAGTTGACAGTTAGCCGGACGGCTTTAGGCTTTAGGCTTTAATTGCTGTGTTATGAGAAATGACGACAATTCATCTATGAAAGGAATTTGTCCCTTGTTAATTTTTATTTTTCCCTCTTCAAGCGTGAACCATTCTGCTTTATCGATTTCCGGAAAGGCTTTTATATTACCTGATTTTGGTGGCCATTCGAGTTCAAAGAAATTGCTCATTTTAACTTCCGCTTCTGTATTTAAATGAAACGCCCAGGCATAAATTATTTTGCTTCCCTGTTTTACCGGTCGAAGTTCGAGGAAATCTCCCGCTGTTTTAATGCCCGTTTCCTCTTCGAGTTCACGTTTCGCTGCATCCAGAACCGATTCCCCTTCTTCGATACCACCTTTTGGAATTGACCAGGCACCGATATCTTTTTTGATCCAGAATGGGCCTCCCGGGTGAACGAGCAGCACCTCCGGATTCCCTTTCATAAAGCGAAACAAAAGTATACCTGCACTTTTCCTGTTCATACATCTCTATATCCAGTGCCGTGCCAGTCTGCTGGTGAGCAGTTGATTATTAATGGAAAAGATTGAGTATTAGGCGTTCATCCTGCGCAACCGCGCTTTGAACATTCTCAGGGCATACTCTTTGCAATTGTAGCATTATTATGGAAAAAAGATTATTCGGAGTTATACTGACCATACTTGGGATTGCAGGCCTCGTCATCGCAGCATATAATTTTGTACAGGGGAATACGGGTTCCAACCACAGTGTTAAATCTGTGATGGTTTATGGTATTCTGGGTCTGCTTTTCTTTTTTGCAGGCATTGGGCTTATCAGAAGCACAAGAGATCAGACAAACCGGAGTTAAATCAGTTTTATGGAAAAATTTATGAATTCTGCCAGTTCGTGGGATGAGGTGAAAGAAAAAATAAAAGAGATAAATCCCGGGATAACGGATTCGGATCTGGTTTTAAATCATGGTAATGAAGAGGAACTATTTGAAAACCTTTCCAAAAAACTACACAAGAGCAAGGAAGAGGTAAAGGCGTGGATTGAGAGCATATCGTATAATAAATCAATTGCAGGCTGACGGCTGCAGTTGGCAATTACGGTTGTTACATATTGCGTCTATATTGCCCGCCCACTTCATACAATGCATGGGTAATTTCGCCGAGGCTGCAATATTTTACAGTTTCCATCAGTGATGCAAAAATATTCCCATTCTGAACAGCGGATTGTTTAATCTTCTGCAAAGCAGCGGCAGATCGTTCCCTGTTTATTTTTTTAAAATGATTCAGATTGTCGATTTGCCATTGCTTTTCAAGGTCAGAACTTCT
>DASXKM010000073.1:0-3102 GCA_036496825.1 Puia sp.
GATGCGCGCGGCGGAGAAAAATATTCCCGTTGCCGGAATCGAAGTGGAAGTCCAGGCCGACTATGACGACGGAGCATTATTTGGGACAGCTCCGGCTGTTCCGCCCGGATATTTGGAGATCCGGTATGTTGTCGCTATTGAAAGTGAAGCTCCGGAAGAAACAATTCTGCAGCTATTGGATGAGGCGGACAAACATAGTCCCTATCTGGATGTTTTCAAACGATCGCAGACATGTCGTCGTGAAGTGAAAATAATTTCTGGAAAACCAATTTGAATTCATCTCCGCATACCGATCACGAAGGCCGCCTTGATTCCATGCCTTGAAAACCTGCCGACAGCGTTAAAAGAGGAGTTTAAAAACGACTGTCGGAAGGCCCTGGCCGATCGATTCTATGAATCGCCGGCATTTTAACCCTTTAAACGATAGATAATGAAAGCAATTTTACGTCTCTTCTTTTTCATACCGGCATTTGCCAGTGCTCAAATGACGATTAATATTAGCGACAGCCTGGTGGTAAATGGCGACAGGTTCAATGTTAATTTAGGTTCCCAGGGGCCGGGAAAAATCTTGAAGATGCATTTTGGTGAATATGCTGTTGTTTCCAGCAAAATGGGTTGGGCCTCAGGCGGATCAAAAGCTAATCTTTTCAACACTAAAGTCGAAAGCAAATCCACTCAAAAATTTTCATTCATTATGTCTAATAAATCTGCTGATTCTGCCTGGGTGAATGCTGCCAATAATATCCAGGTGAAGGCCCTGCAGGAAATTGAAGTGATCGCCGGTTTTTCCTGGGGTAGTAATGAATTATTGCTGGAGTCGAAAAACTTCTCTGCATACATAAATGTCAATCACGACACCACAGAAACCTGGGCCCTGTTAATGCATGTTGCGAGAGGTCGCGACAGCGCAGGAAATTACGAGGCATTTTTGACAAATGGTGAAAGAAAGATTTTTATTTCCCCTGTGGGCCAGGAGAAGATTGGTAATAATCCTTTTAAACAGCCTCCGGTTGGTTATGAATTCTTTGAAAGGGGGCAATCGCTCAGTGCTATTCAATATAGCAGCCTAACGGCCATGAAAGATGATATCGTATGGATAAATCGTGCACTGGATGCAAAGATGAAACTTATTCTTGCCGCTTCCATGACGGCCATATTGCAGACAAAAATAAATGAACAGGATAATCAGCAAATGGAATAAATCTGTAATTCTAATATGACTAATAAAACAGAACAGATTCACCTGGAATTGTCGGTAAACGAGGCAATTACATTGACGACCCATTTAACAGAATTTCTGGGTGGCAGCCATGGAAGGATTCAGAGACTGACAAACAGGAAGTATGATTTACTGGATATTGTTTTATTTGCAAAATTTGGATTTAAATCTTCCATTACGCTTGGATTTCAACGACTGAAGCCCTATTTCACAAATAACCACTGGCGGGTTGTAAAGGATATCATAGAGATAGATACTAAAGTAAAAAAAATGGAATTTTCGAACCTGAGCCTGGATAAAGTAAATAAACAGGTCCGTCTTTTGTTAAGTACTGAAAAATATTCTACTTATGAGCCGTTCCAGGCGTACGATGATTTAAAGTGGCAACAATTAGAAAAGAAGTATATCGAATTGGGAGCTGTAAAAACTGCTGAGGAATTAAGAAATATAATTGTTGATATGTTTGAAGCATCTGAGTGAAGATGATGCAGGATATATCGATCGATATCATGCAATTTCTGTGGGCATCATAGTTTCACTTTAGTTTTTAATCAGGATGCTTTTGCATTTAACCACTTCCTGGACGGATTTTCTAAATACTGGTATGATAAATAAGAGACAAAAAGTATCGGAATAATTAAAAGAAAACACATCGTCCGGCTGAGTGCCATACCATAACCATGCGGTACCCATTGATTTAGATTGTTGGGTTGTTCGGCACTTAGTTTCGACCATCCATAAGTAATCAATATGAGTAACGGCTGATGAATCAGGTATATGGAGAAAGACCAGTCCCCGAGGCGTTGCAGCGGTTTGGTTGCAAAGACGTTATTGATATTACGACTGCCGTACGCTCCGGAGAGAATGATGAACGGGAAAAATGATACAGTAATAATATCCGGCCAGTTCAGATGCATTGACATAAAAGCCACCGCCGTACATCCGATCATTGTCCATCCATTACCTAGAATCTTCTTACCCCACCGGTCCTTAAATGCATGATAAGTCATCATACCCAGTATGAATCCACAAATACAACGGGCAAATCCATATTGATAAGCCAGATTCAATGACCAGTCGGTTGATTTTGCCGGGGGCATATGAAATTCCGCCGGCAACGTTACAAGTGGAGCCAGAAACCGTGAAGTACAAACATATCCTGTTATGCATACCAGGCAGATGAAGATTCTTCCCCGGGCATTCAACCTGAAAAACGGAGCTACCAGAAAAGGGAAGATCATATAAGCCCACCATTCCGTACTGATTGACCAGGATGCGTGTACCCAGGTAAACCATTTATTAAAATTCATAGCCTGTACCAGGAACAGATTGGTGAATACTGAATACAGATTATTCTCTGCCTGGAGGTAAACATTTTTTGGAACGCCTATTTCTGCGAATAAATAAAGCATGACAATAGTGGACACCAGCGTAAAGAGATGAAGCGGGTATACCCTTGAAAAACGGGCGATCGTAAACTTTTTAAATTCTGACATGCGAACATCCTTCAGAAATCGGTTTCCGTATACATGGCACATAATGAAGCCGCTGAGAATAAAAAAGAAGTCGACCATTAAATACATATGCGACAATAACGGAGAGCCATCAGGAGGTATCATCGCCCATCCCAGAAAAATATCGATGTGAAAAATAACCGTGAGCAGGGCAGCAATGCCACGCAAAGGAGTCAGATTTGACAGATAGGATATCCTCTGATCAATTCTAAGCAGATTTTTGTCAATTAGATGGTTTTCGATTGCATTGCTAAGCGGTACGTTAATTAAACCACCGCTCGATATGGGTGATTTTTCCAATTGCTCTGAACTCATTTTAAGGAATTAAAAAAATTAAAATACAAAACTGTCCTGGTTACCAGCGCTCGT
>DASXKM010000074.1:0-2760 GCA_036496825.1 Puia sp.
TTTCTGTGTGGATGGAGGTCCCTTTGTATCGCAGGCCGATAAAAATATTACATGGACAATATTGGCCCTTTCAATGAGAACAAGCGAATATATTGTTGATCAATTGAAAAAACAAAACATTTAAAATAACGGTTATGGACAGACGAAAATCGATCAAGACCCTGGTTATCGGGGGTATTTCAATCGGTGCATTGGCCGAAGCATGTAACACACGTGAAAACGGTCCCGTGGCACCTGCAGCAGCAGACAAGGATGCTATTGTTTCAGGTATTAACCGCATGAAAGAAGAATTAGCCCATGAAAAAATGATTAATTCGGAGCCTTCTTTTTTTACAGCAGATGAATTATCATCCATTACTATTTTAGGAGACATTATCATTCCGAAGGATGAAATCAGTGGCAGCGCTTCAGATGCCGGGGTACCGGCTTTTATAGAGTTTATTGTGAAAGATAAGCCGGAACATCAAACTCCACTACGCGGAGGACTGCGCTGGCTGGATGTGCAATGCCTGAATCGTTTTGGCAAATCGTTTAAAGATTGCGAGCATGACCGGCAAATGGAGATGGTGGATGAGATTGCGTGGCCCAAAAAGGCAAAACCGGAAATGAAACAGGGAGTTGCTTTTTTTAACCTGATGCGCAATCTGGTTGCAACGGGATTCTATACGTCGGAAATCGGAGTAAAGGATATTGGTTATATCGGCAATGCTCCGTTTCAGTGGAATGGAGTGCCGGAAGATGTATTAAAACAATACAAGCTGGCTTATTCAGAAAAAGAACTGAAGGAATGCGTCAGCTTCTCCTGATTTTAATTTTCCAGATGATTTACATAAAACCCTTCTTCGCTTAATACAAAACTGTTTGGAACGAAAGAAAGAAGTGACTGTGTTATCATGGAAGCCGCTTCACGCAGATAGGTTGCTCCGATTTCCGGAGTACGTACTGCAAACTGCCAGCTTTGAATTTTCAGAAATGCGACTTTGCTTTCCTGAATAATCTGGTTATCAGTTTGGCGAAATATCTCAGCCAGACGGTCCTGCTGATTATCAATGTTGGGGGACATAGGGATCAGATTTTGGTTTTTCTAAGGTTTGAACCAAATATTAACGATACAGCGCTGAATAAAATTGTCCCGCAAGACCATTTCAGTCTTTGGGGATACCCCTGATTTTGGATTTTTTGAGAGTCTTGCGCTCGCCTTTCATAGATGCCGCCAGCGTTAGTGCATCGTATGCATTCACAATTCCGCCTGTTACCGATAGCTGATTAAAATCAATTGTAGAGCCTGTAGCAGCCCATTTAACCTGATTCTCCTGCAATTTCATCGCAGATTGCATGAGAATGTATTTAAGCTGCCGGGCACTTAATTGCGGATAATATTCCAGCAATAATGCTGCTATTCCCGCTACGATCGGAGCTGCCATACTGGTGCCGCTATAGGTGGCATATTGGTTTCCGGGCAGTGTAGAATAAACTTTCACTCCCGGAGCAAACAGATCGACTTCTTTTTTCCCATAATTGGAAAACCGGGCAAGCACTAAACTGTCTGGGCCACCGGCGTTTGCCCCAATCGTTATAAAACAACAGGAATTTCTTCTGCCGTCATTGTATTCCGGCGTCGGAAAATGAGATATCGAGTCAATATTTCTGGATTCATTTCCCGCAGCATGCACCAGCAACACGTCATGATCAGCAGCATACTGAATGGCATCGTCAACCCATTTTTTCCCCGGTGAAAAATATTTACCAAAACTCATGTTTATAACCCGTGCGCCGTTATCGACGGCGTAGCGGATAGCCAGGGCAACGTCCTTGTCTCTTTCATCTCCATCGGGCACCGCGCGGATTGCCATTATGAAAACATGCTCGTCAATACCGTCCATGCCTTTGCCGTTGCCACGTGAAGCTGCAATGATACCAGCTACATGCGTGCCATGGGATGGATATCCCGCCGATACATTATTATTCCCATAATTTCTATCATTAATGTCATTAAAATCGTCACCCACAATTTCCCTCCGCTTCGCATTCGGATCAATTGTATAGTCAGCCAATTTTATTCGAGCACTTTGTAAATATTTTTCCGCTTCTAGGATAAATCTGCCGAGTGACATGTCTGGTGTTATCCCGTATTTATTGAAATACATCAGTGTATTTTTTTTTACAAGGTCAAAAGCCGAATCAGATGGGTGGTATTCCACCACATCGTGAGCAAAAATGGAATCCTTTTTAAGATTTGATCTCAGAAGGCTGTCGTCCGATTTCATTTGCGGGATTACCTGTGTTAACCAAAAGACCGCCTGGGCCTGCATCGTTGAATCCCTTAAAAAATACTTTTTTACTTTTTCCCTATAAAGTTTTTTGGCTGTGGTATCTCCATTGTCCATCCAGTCAGAATCCAGACGGAGACGGTAATATTCCCGATACGATTCATAACTTTCAACGGTAATATTCTTTCCGTTTTTACCGCCAAGGAAATTCCATCCGTGTATATCATCCACATATCCATTATGGTCATCGTCAATGCCATTTCCGGGTATCTCTTTTGAGTTTGTCCAGATATGCCCAACCAGATCTTCATGTGCTGTATCCACGCCCATGTCAATTACCGCAACAATTACCGTGTGGGCTGTCTTACCTTTCAACAATTCTGCGTACGCCCGATTTATTCCGGCTCCAAATACACTATCTGTCCGGTAGTCCTTCAATTGCCAGCCATGTGCGTTGTATATATTTGATTGTGCCAGCGCCGAATGAAAT
>DASXKM010000075.1:0-1823 GCA_036496825.1 Puia sp.
TGCGTTACTGGGCGGGATTGAGTCGCTCTTGTCGGCCGCCGTTGCCGATGGTATGATCGGTGGAAATCACAGGTCAAATATGGAACTCATAGCACAGGGAACAGCCAATATATTTTCATCCGTCTTCGGTGGAATTCCTGCAACGGGTGCCATCGCGCGCACAGCTACGAATGTGAAGAATGGGGGCCGGACGCCTGTTGCCGGCATTGTTCATGCGCTTACACTGCTGTTAATAATGCTCTTTGTCGGGAAATGGGCCGCACTGATTCCCATGGCAACACTGGCAGGCATACTGGTCGTTGTTGCCTGGCATATGTGTGAATGGGAAAGCTTTGTTGCGGTATTAAAAGGACCCGGGAGTGATATCGCCATTATGCTGACCACCTTTTTCCTGACGGTACTGGTGGATCTGACGGTAGCCATTGAAATAGGAATTGTTCTGGCTGCCTTTTTATTTATGCGACAGATGATTCAGTTCAGTGATGTAAACGCGATGATAAAAGGAATTGAAATGAACGGAGATACGCGGGATATGGAGGGTATTGAAAATTTTGTGATACCGGATCATGTAGAGGTATTCGAAATTACAGGGCCCTTATTTTTTGGTGCGGCTTACAAATTCAGAGAGGCGATAAAGTTCATTGAGCGGCGGCCAAAGATTCTGATTTTAAGAATGAGGATGGTGCCATTCATTGATGCTACGGGAATAAAAACCATCCGTGAGGTTTATAAGGAATTGCAGCATAAGGGAACCAGACTGATTCTTTCAGAAGTTCACAGCCGGCAGGTAAGAGAGGAATTAAAAGACGCACGTTTGATGTTTGCCATCGGAGCTGCGAACGTAACGGAAACTTTTAGCGAAGCACTCACCCGGTGTGAATTGATACTGGCCGGTAAATAACATTTTATCGGAGTATTGATCCGGGCAGCGGTCTTCCCATTTCAACTACCGGTTTATCTCCACGAGTAGCACCCAGGCATCGAGCGAAACCTTTAGGAAAGAGAAGATAATCGAGACGGCCAGAAAATAAAGGCCGGAAATATTTCCGTTGAGAAGTGGGATCCCGGCAGCGAAATAGGGCAGCAGGGCGATCTGGTTTAAAGTCATTTTGAACAGATAGTTGTTCATATATTCTTTCTCCGTTTTTTTTACAACCATGATATCCTTCATGATAATAAAAAACCAGGCAAAAAGACCGATCACCAGAATGGCAATTCCTGCAAACCCGGTCGACTCATGGGGCACCAGCAATAAGAGGGTTTGAATAAGAATCACAAACAATAACACCAGGGCGATCAGCGACCGGTCGGCCAGTCCGGCGATGGTTATGATTTTCTCCAGGTTGATGGACAGTCCCACAAAAAGAAGTCCCATCAGCGCGGCAGCGGCGCCGGCCGAGGCTACAAAGAAATCATGCCAGGCTTCCATAAATAATTATTATTTTCCGGCATCAGCCAATGCTGAACGCCTGATGAGCACAGTAAAAACCATTTTCAAGATAATTGTTTTTTATATAACCGCCTTTGTTTACACCGGTTGCGCGTCGTCCAGGGTGATCGATCCTTCTAAATTAAAACTGATGCCCGATTTCTGCGTCACTTCTTTGAAACCCGCCCGGAATGAAGTTCCGGTAATATATTACAATTCGGATTCGCTCTTAAAAAAGGAACTGCTGCTGAATGAGTATATGACCAAACGGGATATACTGATGGCCAACGCATCCGGCAGTCTGGATGTTTTGCATCAGATGGAGGGTCTTCTGGCCGACTCGGTAAAACAAAAAAAAGCCTATCTTCTATACAGTACAGAACTGGAAAAAAAC
>DASXKM010000076.1:0-2411 GCA_036496825.1 Puia sp.
TTCCTGGAATTTTTTAATGGAGAAGGGGTGCAACATATTGCGCTTGCAACCAACCATATCGCAGACACAGTTTCAGAACTCATGCACCGCGGCGTGGAGTTTTTGAAAGTCCCTTCCAGCTACTATGATGAACTGGAAGCACGTGTTGGTAAGATTGATGAAGACCTGGAGCCTTTAAAAAATCTGGGTATTCTCGTTGACCGGGACCCTGACGGATATCTGCTTCAGATTTTTAGCAAGCCGGTGCAGGACAGACCCACTGTTTTTTTTGAAATCATTCAAAGAAAGGGTGCAAAAAGTTTCGGTAAAGGAAATTTTAAAGCTTTATTTGAAGCGATTGAACGCGAACAGGAAAAAAGAGGTAATTTATAAATCGTATTATTTTTTTTTATAAGATAAACGTCGTTTATTGAAACTCGTTAGTTTTTTAAAAAACGGATCTGAATGTGCCGGCCTGATCTCCGGCGACAAAGTATACGATTTATACATGCTTCATGCCGGTTTCCCGGAGTCTGTTGGTAGAATTCTGACTGGATGGGATGAATATTATCCGCCGTTACTCAAACTTTCGAAAGATATTGAACAATCAGCGAAAATCAAAAGCCGGGGACTTTCATTAAATGATGTTCATCTGATAGCGCCGGTACCACATCCTCCATCGCTCAGGGATGGTTACGCATTTCGTCAGCACGTGGAAACTTCCAGAAGAAACCGGGGTATGGAGATGACCGCTGTATTTGATTCGTTTCCTGTTTTCTATTTTGGAAACCATCACAGTGTCATGGGTCCGGGTCCGGTACATTGTATGCCCGATCATTTCAAAAAGCTGGATTTTGAATTGGAGGCAGCCATTGTTATCTCGCGGCCGGGCAAAAATATTCGCGCTGAAGATGCCGATTCTTTTATCGCCGGATTAATGATCATGAATGATTTCAGTGCACGCAGTTTACAGATGGACGAAATGTTATTGAGTCTGGGACCTGCCAAGGGAAAAGACTTTGCGACAACCACGGGCCCCTGGCTGGTTACCGTGGATGAATTAAAATCCCGGGAGGTGAACTGTAAAAAAAATCACACGGGAAAATCCTGGAATCTCAAAATGTCTGCTTCGGTTAATGACAGGATTGTTAGTGAAGGAAATCTTTCTGATATGGAATGGACCTTTGCAGAATTAATCGCAAGGGCATCCTATGGTGTAGAGTTGTATCCGGGAGATATTATCGGATCGGGAACTGTTGGTACCGGATGTTTTCTTGAATTAAACGGAACGGGGAAATTTCACGATCCGGATTATAAAGAGCAATGGCTGATGGCTGGCGACAAAATTGAATTAAAAATTGACTTGTTGGGTGCTCTTAGCAATCAGATTCTGGTGGCACCATCCCATTATTCCATTCTTCAATTAAAAAAATAATCGTGCGTGAAGTTTGAGGCGTAAAGGCTAAAGACTTTATTGCGTCCGTATAGTTTCTGATTCCAAATACTCTTTTAAAGATTTGCCCAGGATAAAAGTCCAACCTTCAGCAAATTTATCCTTTCCAAAGTCAGGACCTGCTCCTTTAAAACTCTCCAGGCCGAAATGGGTGAGTCTCAATTTTGTTTTTTTTCCTTCTTCGGACAATTCAAAAGAAACTATGGAATTACCGGGATAATCTTCATATCGCCAGCTATACGCAAGTCTTTTCTTTGGCACGACTTCCGTTACCCTACAAAGATGTTTGTACTCGCTTTTCGCGCCGCCTGAAAATGAAAATTCGAATCCGACCATTGGCTTAAAATCGGGCATCTGGAAATACCATTTTTTTAACTGTTCATTATCTGTTAGTACTTCCCACAATTTGGAAACAGACACATCATATGTCCGTTCTATGATAAAGGGTAGTTCACTCATTTTTTTGATTTTAAGTATTTACTTTCTACTACCCATGCAAATATTGGTCCGGGTCGTTAAAAATAAAAAACCTCCTGAAAAGACGGAGGCTAATTAATATCATTTACAAAAATCCTAAAGTGGTTTTTGTGGCACAGTCACTGAAATGACCGATTTTAGTTTTTCAGGCTGGCGTGAATGTGTGTTTTGTTTTTTTGTATTGATTGCCAGCATCCCGAGAATCAGAAAAAAAGCCGGTGCACTTAACCAACTAAGATCTCTACCGTGTTTCATATAAATTCCATATAAGGTTTAAATAAAGGACGAATCTTATCAGCGAGTGCAAAATACAATATAATTATTAGTCTACCAAACCAGTAGATAAATATAACGATTCTTCCAACTCCTCTCCCATCAGGGGGTCGCCGTTGGCCATGGCTGTAAAAAGCGTAAAAATCCCCGGGGTCAGAATGTTAGTCTGCTGAGAATGCTTTTGCTATCAGGCTATGAAAATGATGTATTCCCTGTTCGCGTATAACAG
>DASXKM010000077.1:0-2690 GCA_036496825.1 Puia sp.
CGATTTAATTGAAACATTCGAAGGTTTGATTGTAATGTTCTCCTGAACGACCTCTGCGGTACCTGTTCCTGTTGTTACAGGAAAGACGTTTGGGCTGAGAGAAATAATTCTGACGGGTGTTTTTATTGAAACCGTACAAAACGCCTTACCGGAAAAAACATTCTTTTTTACATTGAATCCATTTGCAGTCGCCGGCAATTCTGTAGCTCCCGTTACCAACCCCGCTTTTAAACGGGCGGAAAGACCTGGTGCCACAGCTCTTCCTGTATTCGTGTGTGAAAGAATAACGACCGTACTACCAGAAGACTCTGCAATAGTGGAAATAATCCGGATATATTGTTCCACATCCAGCTGGTTCAGTGTATCCTGATTCAACTGATGAATTTTTTGTACGCCATATTTTCCAAGAGATGGCAGGTCCTCTTGAACGGTCCCGAGTAAAATAGCTTCGGCCGGAACATTCATTTGTTTCGCAATTGCTGCCCCGTAACTTAAAGCTTCGAGAGACGTTTTTTTGATTTGTCCTTCAGCATGATCAATGAAAACGAGAACACCCATATCATTAATATTTGAATAATTGAACAGAAATTTTTAGATCGAAATTGAAATCCGGATCATTGATCATCATATTTTCAATTTTTCAACTCATCAAAAGACCTTTGCTTCTTCGTGTAATAATCTTACTAATTCACCCGCTTCATCTGCCGGTACCAGCCTGACTCCTTTTTTTGCTGCCGGTAATTCAAACGATAAGATTTCAGTTAGCGATTCGACTGCGACTGGTTCCAGCACTTTCAGCGGTTTACTGCGCGCGCCCATAATTCCCTTCATGTTTGGAATGCGTTGTTCTGCCATTCCTTTCTGACATCCGACCACCAACGGGAGTTTTACTTCAACGGTTTCTTCGCCGCCCTCAATCTCACGAACCAGTGTGGCTGTATTGTCAGCCAGTTCCAACTTAGCAGCAAGAGACATAAATGGAAGATCCAATAAAGAGGCTAACATGCCCGCAACGGAAGCCCCGTTATAATCAATCGTTTCTTTTCCTGCAAGAATCAGGTCGTACCCACCGGCTTTCGCTATTGAGGCGATCTGACTTGCAACATAAAAACTGTCTGCAGGTTCAGTATTTATTCGTATCGCTTCATCACCGCCCAGTGCTAGTGCTTTTCGTATAACCACATCGTAATCCGGTCCGCCAACCGTAATCAAATGAAGAATCGCTGAGGGATCTTTTTCTTTGATTTCAATAGCACGCACCAAAGCATACCATTCGTCATAAGGATTCAGTATCCACTGAACTCCGTCAGTGACAAATTTCCTGTTGTTATCAGTGAAAGCTATTTTTGCTGTCGTATCCGGTGTTTTGCTGATGCAGACTAAAATTTTCATGATATCGCATTAAAATATAGGTTGTTTATGCAACTAAACAAAGGTAAGTGTTGAGAAAGCAAGTTTATGATAAAAAAAATGAAAAATAATCTAAGCGATGGAGAAAATAGAAAAGCTGAAATCTTTCTTAATAAATTCTCCCGGGGATTCGTTTTTAAAACATGCCCTGGCTCTTGAATATATCAAACTGGGCGAAGAGGCAAAAGCGAGACAATTATTTTTAGAAATACTTGAATATGATCCTTCCTATATCGGATCATATTATCATCTGGCCCGCTTGCTGGAACGTACAGGAGAATCAGAAAATGCAAAAACCTGGTACGAAAAAGGTATGGCAGCTGCAAAAAAAGCTGGCGACATTCATGCGTATAATGAACTGTCGGCTGCATATGAAGATTTTATCGATTGATTATGGAAAATCCGCTTGCTATATTTCTTGAATCCATGCAAAAACTGGGCATTACAAAAAGTGACCGATTGCTGTTAGCCGTCAGTGGCGGATTGGATTCTGTTGTATTGACTTATTTAACGACATTCTCCGGATGGGATTTTGCCATTGCGCACGTTAATTTTCAACTAAGGGGGGAAGAAAGCGACAGGGACGAAGCCTTTGTTTGTCAATTGGCGAATAAATACAAAAAGGCTTTTTTCGCTAAAAAATTTGATACCTATGCTTATGCTGCAAACGAAAAGGCCTCGATTCAGGTAGTTGCACGAAATCTCCGGTATGAATGGTTTAAAACATTTATCGGAGATAACGCGGATCAGTTCAAATTCCTTTTGACCGGTCACCACCTGGATGATAATATCGAAACGATGCTTATGCATTTTTTCAGGGGAACAGGTATAGCTGGTTTAAAAGGAATGCCCGAAAGAAACGGACATCTGATCCGGCCACTCTTAAAAATATCCAGAAAGCAGTTGAAAGAATTTGCGCTGGCAGAAAATCTCGAATGGGTTGAAGACAGTTCAAATGCTTCCGACGATTATACAAGAAATTTTTTCCGTAATCAGCTAATCCCTTCTGTAAACAGCATTTTCCCGGATGTTCAGATTAATCTGAAAAACAACCTCGACCGTTTTTCAGAAGCAAATATTTTGTATCAACAGGCGATTGGCTTGCATAAAAAAAGATTGCTAAAACAGAACGGATCAGAAATACATATACCTATTCTTCTTTTGAAAAAAGCAGTTCCATTAAACACCATTCTTTTTGAAATTATAAAGGAATATCATTTCAGTTCTTTACAAACGGGTGAAATTGTCCGGCTGATGGATAGTACCAATGGGAAATTTGT
>DASXKM010000078.1:0-3517 GCA_036496825.1 Puia sp.
GGTTCAAAATATTCAGCGGCCCATTCGAATTTTTTAAATGCGAGTCTGGTTTGAAGAAAAGATTCCTGTAAGGTGGTTTGATCAGTGGATCCCGATTGTATATTTTCTTTTAACTGATTGCACTTTGATGCAAAACTGTCTATCCGGATCAGCAACGACCTGGCAATCTCTTCTTCGGGCATAACCGGTTTTTCCCGGCAGGAAACAGAAATGAAACAAACGGTCAGAATCAGTGAAACAATGAGCCGGATATATTTCTTCATTATGCGAATAGGAAACGACTAAGTTACAATCATCAGAATCAATCTGGTGATCCCGATAATATAAGATCATAAAAATACTGAGGAGCGACCCGTATGGGCCGCCCCTTCAACAAGATGTCGGCTGATAATTATTTATGTGTTACCGGGTAACTGTTAAAAATGAGTGCATTGTCAAAAGGATTTGCATTTCTATCCCTGTCCGTCAGCGGGTTGAGATGCCATCTTTTCTCGATAAAAGATAAAATACTTACGGTTTCATATTGGGTATGATCAACATAACCTTTTCTTGCAAACGGTGAAATTATGATACCCGGTACGCGTGTTCCCGGTCCCCATTTCTTATCGATGACCGGTGGTGCCACGTGGTCCCAGAAACCGCCGTTTTCGTCATAGGTAATGATGATCACCGCGTCGTTACCGTTGGGACCGTTTAATACATCGTTGATAAGTTCCACGGTATGATTTTCTCCGCCTTCCACATCTGAATATCCCGGGTGTTCGTTATTTATTCCCAGGGGCTTTACAAAGGATACTGAAGGCAGTGTTCCGTTTTTAGCCGCGGCTACAAACGCTGTCTCATCTTTGAGATGATCGGCTTTTGCCTTTGTTCCATCAGCAAAATTGGCAAAATAGATAAAGGGCTGGTGATGAAACTGAAAAGTCGGATCGGGTTTTCCTGCCAGGGCGCTGTCCCATCCGCCGGAATACCAGGCCCATGAGACTTTTTTATCACTGAGTCTGTCTCCGATGGTAGGTAAGGTTTGGTTTGGAACGAGCGTATTGGCTGCAGTGGTAGAGGGATGGGGCGCATTTACAGAAAAGCTCGTGTTAACCACAAAACCATCAGGCGTCACGGCACCGTCTTTTATCAAATTACCGGATGCATCCAGTGTCGCAATAGATGTTGTGGGTGCGTTTGGAAATACGGGACTGGCCGATGCTATCAGCCAGATATGATTCAAAAACGAACCTCCGAATGCACTATGGTAAAAATTATCGCAGAGCGTATATTTCTGAGCCAGTTCGAGCAAAGGCAATAAACTGGTTTTATAATAACCCTGTGATAAACCCGCAGAGGTGTTGTATAAAGCGTATTTATCCATCTTACCACCGTCAATCTGCAATTGTTCCTGATAATAACGATGTAACACGTCTGGCGTCATCTGATCGTTGGGCACATACTGGTCAATATTAAAAAAAGTATTTGGCAGGTTGATTGGGAATGCCAGCGTTCCCGAAACGGGAGGTAAAAAGGTATAGGGGTTACCGTTTGAATCTACCTGCGTAGTATTTGATGGATCGGCATTTTGTAATCCGTTTGCACCGGCAAAATATCCATAAAGATTATCAAAACTGTGATTTTCCAGGTATATCACGACAACATGCTTCACATTTTCAATAGAACCGTTACCTGGAAAAGGAGATGTTCCATTTTTTCTGCAACCCGATATGAAAGGTCCGCAGAATAAAAGGCCAGTGATCGCATAAAGTAGAGAAGTTTTCAAAGATCCGCTATCATTCTTTTTCATTGTGTTGGTTTTTTTCATTTGATTAATCCATAAAGCAAAGGACAGATCACTGCATGAACAGAATGTTAAAACAAAATGAAAATTTCATTAACATATTTGCGGCGGGCATTCACTAACTTCGCATTTCGAGCCGTGGGCTCTCTCATGTCTAAAAAAACTTTATACCATATTTTTTCAAAGACCGCAGCAGGCTTCATCTACCTGTCGTTTTTCCTGGTCCAGTTTAACTTCCATCTCCGGGGAACACCAAAAAATGTTTCTTATTTCTCATGTGACTATAGTTCGATCAATAACTCACATCATTTATCGGATCGGTCTTTAATTCATTCCAATTCAAGACATACGCACTTTAAGCTCAATAAAAGATTTCATCCCAAGAACCAGTTCACACTACCGACAAAAGAAGATCATCTGGTAAAATTCAGTTACCGGATTCAAAGTCCACTGGTTGAAGAGCAGGATCCACTGACAAATTATTCTTTCAATTCTCCCACGCTACGCGGTCCGCCTTCTTTTGTTTAATATTTCATTAAACAAGTCTTCTCATTTTAATTATATCTTATGTCCAGTTTCCGAAACGGGAACCGGGTGGCTCTGGTGATTATTATCATATTGCTGTCACCCATTTACATTTTTTGTCAAAAACCATTTCTCTCTTTGTCTGCTCTTAATGACAGCGCGGATCATTATCTGCCCAGGCTCCTCGAAAAAAGAGCACTGGTCAATAGCGCATCGTCGTATGTAACAGAAACCCGCAATCAGTTCCTGCCCGCTATACACTTTAACGACCAGGTGAACATCGGTACGGATAATTCCACTGCCGGAAGTTATTTCCCCCATGGTATTATTCCCTCGACTTCTTCAGGCGTGCGGGAGGCAAATGATTACCAGGCTGTTTCGGGCAATATCGCCGTACTGTACGGAGAATATGACCTGGTCGATTTCGGATACAAAAATGCCCGCATCAATTATGCGAAATCCGAACAGGCTCTTTCTCAGTCTGACCTTCAGAGAGAGATGTATATTTTGCACGGACGTATCTGCCGTTCTTATTTCAATCTGATGATCAGTGAAGCCAGGATGGCGGTGGAAAAAGAAACCGTAAAACGGTATGACACGATTTTCAATATCATACAGGCACTTACGGTGAGTGGAATAAAACCCGGTTCGGATTCTTCGCTTGCAAAAGCCGAATTATCAAAGAGCCGGATCACCTATAACCAGATCAATGAACAGGCAAAAAATTACAGGGAAGAAATTTCTTACCTGACGGGTGTTGCACCCGATCAGATCCTCACTGACAGTGTACTGATGATAATTGGTAAAAGAAAAAACATTGTACAGATGACAGCCGACACGACGGCCAATCCCCTGATTGATTATTATGCAAATCTGAGCAGGGTTTACCTCTCCAATGAACATTTGATTTCAAAGAGTTATCTGCCGAAAATATCTCTTACTGCGGCATCCTGGGCCCGCGGATCCAGTATTTTTTATGATGATCAGTACAAGCCCATCCCGGATGGTCTCGGTTATCAGCGGTTTAATTACCTGGCCGGCATTTCATTTCAATATGATCTTTTCAATGGTCTGCACAAAAAGGACAGGCTGAAAACATTTGGTTTTCAAAGAGAAGCTTCTGAACTGGAACTGAAGCAACAGCAAATCAGTCTGGCCTCGGCGACCCGTCAGGCGCAGAACAGTATTGATATTACTGAAAAAAAT
>DASXKM010000079.1:0-6350 GCA_036496825.1 Puia sp.
CTACGGAATCAAATGATCGAAGATCATTTGATACAAGTATAAGAGTATAAGAGTATAAGAGTATAAGAGTGGAGTTAAATAGTTGGATAGTTTAAAAAATTATAATGAAGTATAAAAGGTTACGTAGTGTAATTGTTAAGGGAGATTCCAGCTCCTATACTCTTATACTCCTATACTCTTATACTATATAACTTGTTTCAGTGGACAACGCATATATAAGACAAAGACTAACGGAACAATTTGCTGAACAGGTCTCGAATTTCGAGGAGCCTTATGATATGCTCACTTTCGAATCGCCAAAAGATCTGAACCTGAAAATACTTCAGTTTCTTTATGATGATCCGGAGTTAAGGTTTCAGTTTATGACAGATCTGACAGCGGTACACTATCCGCATCAGGTGGGCAGGGAACTGGCCGTGGTATATCATCTGCACAACCTGGTAGATAATATCCGCATACGGTATAAAGTGTTTACAGATATTGAAAAGCCGGATGTATTTACGGCGACTAAATTATTTTCCGCCGCAAACTGGATGGAAAGAGAGACCTATGATTTTTACGGAATAAACTTTGTCGGGCATCCAAACCTGAAGCGCATTCTGAATGTGGATGAAATGAATTATTTCCCGATGCGGAAAGAATATCCGCTCGAGGATCAGACGAGAGTTGATAAGGACGATGCGATGTTTGGTCGCTAAGGCGACTAAACAAGTATGGAAGAATGGAAGTATGAAAGTGAAGTTATTTAGTATTAAAATATTATAATTTAATTAAAATGAAAGTGGATATTGGTAAATATGGATTTCACTTCCATATTTCCATTCTTCCATACTTTCATACTTGTTTATAATGGAACAACACATCAAACTTCCGGAGGGCAGTATCGAGAAAACCACCACCACGCTGAACCTGGGTCCCACACATCCGGCAACACATGGTGTATTTCAGAATATCCTGGAACTGGACGGCGAAAGAATTGTTTCAGCAGAACAGACAGTCGGATATATTCACCGCGCATTTGAAAAAATTGCAGAAAGACGACCACTCTATCAGATCACACCATTAACTGACCGTCTGAATTACTGTTCTTCACCCATTAATAATATGGGCTGGCACCTGGTTTGTGAAAAACTGCTTCGCCTTAAAACGCCGAAGCGCGTAGACTACATGCGCGTAATCATCATGGAACTGGCGCGGATTTCTGATCACCTGATTTGCAACTCTGTGGTGGGTGTGGATTCAGGTGCGTTTACGGGCTTCCTTTATGTAATGCAATACCGGGAACTGATATATGAAATCTATGAGGAGATCTGCGGGTCAAGACTTACCACCAATATGGGTCGCATCGGCGGTTTCGAAAGAAATTTCAATTCCACTGTTTTTGAAAAACTGGAAAAATTCCTGAGGGAATATCCCGATGTTTTAAAAGAATTTGAAAATCTATTTACCCGGAACCGAATTTTCATGGACCGTACCATCGGCACCGGTGGCATCAGTGCAGAAAGGGCGTTGAACTATGGATTTACCGGTCCTAACCTCCGGGCCGCGGGTGTTGATTATGATGTCCGTGTGCATACACCTTATTCAAGCTACGAAGATTTTGATTTCGAAATTCCCGTCGGGAAAACAGGCGATACCTATGATCGCTTCCTGGTTCGTAATCAAGAAATGTGGCAGTCATTAAAGATTATCGAACAGGCATATAAAAAAGTACAGGAATTCAAAGGTGCCGAGGCAGAAGTATATCACGCAGATGTGCCGGAATATTTCCTCCCGAAGAAATCTGACGTATACACGAAGATGGAAGCACTGATCTGGCATTTCAAAATTGTGATGGGTGAAACAGAAATCCCGCCGGGTGAAGTATACAACAGTGTGGAAGGTGGAAACGGTGAACTGGGATTTTACCTGATCAGCGATGGTGGCCGGGCCCCTTATCGTCTCCATTTCAGGAGACCCTGTTTTATTTATTACCAGGCATATTCCGAAATGACAAAAGGAGGAATGTTAAGCGACGCCGTTCTAACTATGAGCAGCATGAATCTGATTGCGGGAGAGATGGACGCTTAAGTAAGTGTGGAAGTGTGGAAGTTTGGAAGTAGAATTAATAATTAATAAATAATAATTAATAATTGGAAACGCCTTTAAGTGAACTTTCTTTTCCGCCTGAAAAACTGGCGAAGGTTGCAGAGCTGATTTCAAGGTATCCGGAGGGCAAACAAAAATCTGCGATTCTGCCTGTACTGCATATTGCACAGGAGCATTTTGGCGGCTGGCTGAGTCCGGAGGTGATGGATTATGTCGCCCAGTTACTCCATATCCTGCCGGTGGAAGTATATGAAGTAGCTACTTTCTATTCCATGTATAACCTGAAACCGGTGGGGAAATATGTTTTCGAAGTATGCCAGACCGGTCCCTGTATGATCAACGGAAGCGATGAAATCATCCAGTATATAAAGGGCACACTGAATATCGGTGTTGGCGAAACTACCCATGACGGGATGTTTACTTTGAAAACCGTGGAATGCCTGGGCGCCTGTGGGTACGCTCCGATGATGCAACTGGGAAAGACTTATCGTGAACACCTGACAAAAGAAAAAATAGATTCAATTATCGCAGAGTGCAGGAAGTTTGCTTCAGTAAATAATTGAAACAAGTGTGGAAGACTGGAAGACTGGAAGTGCTTCGATCGGTGAAGGGAAGACTGGACAGGACTATTAAACATATTCTAACTAAAAGATATAATGGCCAGGAAATTATTATTGGATAAAGTGGATATACCGGGTATCCGGTCCTACGACGTGTATCGGCGTGAGGGCGGATACCTGTCGGTGGAGAAAGCAATAAAACAAATGTCACCGGACCAGGTAACGGATGAAGTGAAGAAAAGTGGATTACGCGGTCGTGGTGGTGCTGGTTTTCCTGCGGGAATGAAATGGAGTTTTATTGCCAAACCCGAAGGAGTGCCGCGTCATCTGGTTTGTAATGCCGATGAAAGCGAACCCGGAACTTTTAAGGATCGCTACCTGATGGAATTTCTTCCCCACCTGCTGATAGAAGGTCTGATTGTTTCTTCATACGCACTCGGCAGTCACGTCACTTATATATATATCCGTGGGGAATATGCATGGATTATTGATATACTTGAGACTGCCATCAACGAGGCCAAAAGCAATGGTTTTCTTGGAAAAAATATCCTGGGCTCCGGATTTGATCTGGAAATTTATGTTCACCGGGGCGCGGGCGCGTACATCTGTGGTGAGGAAACTGCCTTACTCGAAAGTCTTGAAGGCAAACGCGGTAATCCGCGTATCAAACCACCTTTTCCCGCCGTCAGAGGAGCCTGGGACCGGCCAACGGTTGTAAATAATGTTGAAACACTCGCGGCTGTCGTATCAATTATAAATATCGGCGGAGAAGAATATGCGAAAATCGGAATTGGGAAATCGACCGGCACAAAATTGATTTCCGCCTGTGGTAATATTAATAAACCCGGTGTGTACGAAATCGACATGACGATTTCAGTGGAAGATTTTATTTATAGTGATGAATATTGCGGAGGCATTGCCAAAGGCAAAAAATTAAAAGCCTGCATTCCCGGTGGCTCGTCCGTTCCGATTCTTCCGGCCAATCTGCTTCTCAGAACAGTGAAAGGCGAGAAAAGACTGATGAATTATGAAAGTCTTTCCGATGGCGGATTTGCCAAAGGTTCCATGCTTGGATCCGGTGGTTTTATTGTACTGGACGAAGACCAGTGCGTCGTAAAAAATACGTTGACACTGGCTCGTTTTTATCGTCATGAAAGTTGCGGACAATGTTCACCGTGTCGCGAAGGAACCGGATGGATGGAAAAAATTCTGACAAATATTGAGAAGGGAAGGGGCAAAAGCAGCGATATCGATCTGCTTTGGGATATCCAACGTAAAATAGAAGGTAATACCATTTGTCCGCTCGGAGATGCTGCCGCATGGCCGGTAGCTGCAGCGATCCGTCATTTCAGGGATGAGTTTGAATGGCATGTATCGAATCCGGAAGAAAGTCAGATCAGAAATTTTGGGCTTGCTCATTATGCAGATCCTCTGGTACCTGTGGTGGCAGCTGTTTAGAAAAGAAATATGTATGGCTGAAGAAAAGAAAATGTTTAAGGTAACCATCGATAATATCAATATCGAAGTGGAGCCCGGTACTTCCATCCTGAACGCCTCACGCAAAATAGGAGGAGATGTTGCTCCGCCGGCGATGTGTTACTATTCTACCTTAAAGGGAAGCGGTGGAAAATGTCGTACCTGTCTGGTGGAAGTAGCAGCAGGATCTACGGCAGATCCGAGACCCATGCCCAAACTGGTAGCCAGCTGCCGCACCAACGTGATGGATGGTATGGTGGTAAAAAATATTACCAGTGAAAAAGTGCTGGATGCCCGTAAAGGCGTCGTGGAATTCCTGCTTATTAACCATCCGCTGGATTGCCCCATCTGTGATCAGGCGGGTGAATGTTCCCTTCAGGATCTGAGTTATGAGCACGGTGGGGAAGCAACCCGTTACGAATTCAAAAGAAGAACTTTCGAAAAACATGATATCGGTCCCTATATCCAGTTGCACATGACGCGCTGTATACTTTGTTTCCGTTGTGTATTCGTTGCTGATCAACTCACCGCCAAACGCGAACATGGAATTCTTGATCGTGGAGATCATTCTGAAATAGCAACCTATATTCATAAAGCACTGGAGAGTGATTTTATCGGAAACGTAATTGATGTTTGTCCTGTAGGTGCACTCACCGACAAGACCTTTCGATTTAAAAACCGGGTTTGGTTTTTAAAACCGCAGGATGCCCACCGTGACTGCCCCAAATGTTCGGGGAAAGTAACGATCTGGAACCGCGGCGAAGAAGTATATCGCGTTACGGCGCGCAAGGATCAGTGGGGGGAAGTAAAAGATTTCATCTGTAATGAGTGCCGGTTCGAAAAAAAGAAAACGAGTGACTGGGTAATCGAAGGACCCACATTGGTCAGCCGCCATTCGGTTATTTCCGCAGGTCATTATGTGGGAACCGTAAAACCGCAGGAGGTACTGCCTGAAGTGATGGATGGAAGAAACCCAAAATTATTAATGGACATACACAGCGTAAGTGAAGTGAACCGCCCGGAAATTGACCAGTCTCAAATTGAAGGGCCTGCCCATTCAACGGATTATAAAAATGATAATTTTCATTTTAATCCCAAGGCGAATCCATGATTGTTAACAGGAAACTTTTTTGGCTCGATATGATATTGCTTGCTTTAGTGTTCACGCTCATTTTTCTGAAACCGGGAAAACTGAGCGACGCGTTAACCGGTGGTATCGCCGCTTTATTTGTTATTTCATTTGCGAATCATGTCAGGCATTATATAACTTATAAGAAATTCTACTAGTTCAAATGCATGTACTTCTTACGATAGACTGGTTTCTGATTATCGAAAAAGCAATTCTTATTTCAATCATCATTGCTGTTTCGCTGATTGTGGCCATGTACGAAACTTACGCCGAAAGAAAAGTGGCTGCCGTGATCCAGGACAGACGCGGTCCCAACCGGGCAGGACCCTTTGGCATTCTACAGCCCCTGGCCGACGGATTGAAATTGTTCATGAAAGAAGAAATCGTTCCGAATCTGTCAAATAAGTATTTATTTATTCTCGGACCGGGTATTGCCATGCTCACGGCGATGATGACAAGTGCCGTCGTACCCTGGGGTGGAACCATACATGCTTTTGGCCGGGATATTTCCCTGCAGATTGCGGATGTAAATATCGGTATCCTCTATATTTTCGGTGTTGTCAGCATGGGTGTGTACGGTGTAATGATCGGGGGTTGGGCATCCAATAATAAATTTTCCCTGCTGGCTGCTATCCGCGGCGCTTCGCAGATTATTTCTTATGAACTGGCGATGGGCCTGACGCTGATTGCCGTTCTCATGCTCACAGGTTCGCTGAGTCTTCGTACCATTGTTGAACAGCAGCTGGATCATAAATATTATGTGTTTTATCAGCCGGTTGGATTTATCATTTTTCTGATTTGCGCTTTTGCGGAATGTAACAGAACACCCTTTGATTTGTCGGAGGCGGACAGTGAATTAAACATGGGTTATCACCTGGAATATTCATCCATGAAACTCGGGTTCTATTTATTTGCCGAGTATGTGAACATGTTTATCAGCAGTGCCGTGATGGCGACCATTTTCTGGGGCGGTTATGATATCCCTTTTCTGAATGATGCAAACTTTGGTCTGCAACATGGTCAGAATCTGCTGGCAGGTCTCGAAGTATTGAGTTTGTTTATTAAAATTTGCATTTTTATTTTCTTTTTTATGTGGG
>DASXKM010000080.1:0-4184 GCA_036496825.1 Puia sp.
TATTCCGGGATGTTGCTAAAATGCCCGCTCTTTCCAGTAAGGTATTGTATGCAACGATTGCGTCTGCCTTCGCCAGCTCCAGACTGATCTGGCTCTGCAGCATCAACACATTCGCATCCAGTAAATCGGTTACGGTCAGCAAACTATTGTCGTATTTGTTTTTTACAATCTTGTAGTTTTCCGCACCCTGCTCAATGGAAATCCGGCTGACTTCGATTTTTTTATTGGCCGTGAGTAAATCCTCATAGGCCTGGTTTATCTGTTTTCGTATGCCTTCATTCAGGCCTTCTTCATTTGCCTGCACTTCGGCAAGCTGCGCTTTTGCCGCAGATACATGCGCATTCGTTTTCCAAAGCGATGAAACATTGTAAGAGAGACCGACACCAAATGTGATCGCGTTGGTAATCGTAATGAAGTTGGGTATATCGGCTGCGATATATCCACCGGTCAAAGAAAGAGAAGGCAGATAATCCGCTTTTGCTTTTTTGATACCTACTTCGGATGATTGTTTGCGGTAGTCGATGGCCTGTATATCTTTCCGGTTTTGCAGTGCGAGCTGTTCATAATCTGTCAGACTTTTTACAGCACCCGGTTCAGCCAGACTTGCTGAATCCGGAACCAGAATAGTTTCTTCCGGCAGACCCAGCATGATGTCCATATTCACCATTGTCACTTTCAGATTATTTTCCACGTCCGCCATGGTCAGTTCAATATTGGCAGTCTGCAATAATGCTTTCAGTTTATCATTTCGCGCCAGCAATCCGTTTTTTTCCAGATTGGCAAAATCCGTATCCCTAGATCTTGACTGGGCCAGGTTTTCCTGGATCACCCGTAGATTCGCCCTCGCCTTGTAGAGGTTGCTGAATGCTTCAATGGTATTTAATATGACAGCTTCCTTATCCTGTTCTGCATCCAGCCTGCTTGCTTTTTCCAATAATTCGGAAGAACGAATACCGTACTGAATTTTCAGACCCTGATAAACAGGCAAACTCAGATTGGCAATTCCATAGGCCGCCTGATTCACAGATATAGGAGCCGCAGCTGAACCTCCACTGTTACTTTTATATTGAAGATCAATATTTGGTTGTGTAACACGCAGATAAGAACCGCTAATGGTCAGATTTGGCAACTGATCCTGCTTTGAAATGGTCGTATTGGCTACGGCCTGGTCAATACGTGCATGCGCCGCGCGTAAGGGTTTGCTGTTTTTTATACTCAGATCTATGGCCTCTTCCATCGAAATTTTTCTCCCGCCATCCTGCGCATATACTGTATAAGAGAACAGCAAAGGCGTTGCAAGGGCCGTTGCAGAAATAATAGTTCTAAGATTCATGTGTTAAGATTGCTTTGTAAATGTTCTTGATATGTACGGACAGTTTCTTTTTGACAACCCGTTCAAATTCTTCATCCTTCATATTTTCCAGGTGATGATAGGATTTATAAAAGTCAATGTTCACCAGGGTATGAGATACCGTACCGATCAATGTATTGGTCATCATGGGGATGTCGATATTTTTCTTAAACAATCCTTTTTTCTGACCAAGCCGGATTAAGTCATTGATATATTCGGAATTTTTTGTCTTCATTTTGTCGAGTAGCTCAATAATCGACGGATTCTGGTTTATAATTTGTTCACATAAAAGAATCCGGTGAAAGGTTTTGCGCGACAGGATGCCCTCGATATACATATCCACCAAGCTGTACATTTTTTCCAGGGGATCCAGGCTATCATCTTTCAAAAGATCTGCCACTTTTTCTTTTATGTTCAGGCTCTTTCTTTCAAAAATCTCCTCCATCAGTTTTTCCTTGGAGCCAAAATAGTAGGAGATCATGGCGGTATTGATCCCCGCCGCCTCAGCGATATCGCGCACCGAAGTCCCATCAAAACCCTTTTGGGAAAATAAGGCCTCCGCTGTGTCGAGCAGCTGGACCTGTTTTGTTGATAAAGACGGTTTCATCCCGCAAAATTAATTAAACGTTTGTTTAAATACTTCTTTTTGAAGAATAATAATTTTTCAAAAGGCCGGCCGCTTGTCAAAATCACCCTGTAAACAATTGATTACTTGTTATTTTCACCATTATTAAAATATAGTTATGAAATTCACATGGACTGGTCTTTTGCCCGCCATTCTGATATTTTTCTCCTGTCAGATGCCGGCTGCAGATAAAAAAAACAACGGAAGTCTGGCGGATCCACTGGATATATCGACACAGGACAGTACCGTTCGTCCGCAATCCAATTTCTTTTTATTTGCCAACGGAACCTGGTTAAAAAAAACCGAGATACCCGCCGCCCAATCTTCATGGGGTTCTTCTTCCACGTTGTTCGATAGTTCTACGAGTCGCCTGCACAGGATCCTGGATTCCCTCGCTAAAATAACAGATGCTCCCATGGGCTCCGTTGGCCGGCAAACCGGCGATCTTTTTGCCAGCGGCATGGACTCAGCCGGAATAGAAAAAAAGGGGTTTCTTCCGGTAAAGTCGGAACTGGACAGCATTGCTGCGATCAAAAACAGGGATGAGATTAAACATGAGATTGCAAAAGAATATACCACTAATCACAGACCATTCTTTTCATTCTATGTTCACGCCGATGATCGAAACAGTCTTATAAACGCGGCCCATTTTGATCAGGGAGGGCTGGGTTTGCCCAGCCGGGATTATTATTTTAACAAAGACTCTTCTTCAAAAAGTATAAGGGATGCCTATTTAGTATATATCACAAAAATATTCAGACTCCTGGGAGAGCCGGTGCTTCTCGCTGACCAGCACGCAAAATCCGTTTTTGACCTGGAAGTTTCCATGGCCGCCATTTCCAAATCTCCTGTTGCACTAAGAGATCCCATCGCCAATTACCATAAGATTATTCTCAAAGACCAGCCGGCATTAAAAAAAATCCTGCTTGCTTTCGGTGTTTCTGCAGATACCATCATCTGCGGTCAACCCGATTATTATAAAGGATTAAACAAATTATTGAACAATACATCTCTGGAGACATTGAAAAGCTATCTGATTTTTCATGTTATGGACGATGACGCCGATTACTTATCATCTGATTTTGTAAATACAAAATTCGAATTCAGCAAGTTGCTGAACGGGGCATCCCGGTTGAGGGAAAGATGGAAACGAATGACTTCGATGGTAGATGACGAACTGGGAGACAACCTGAGCCGTTTATATGTTCAGGAATATTTTACCGTTGCAGACAAAGAAAGAATCAGTCAGATGGTGGATAATATACTCGCCAGCTTCGGTGAGAGAATCCAACAGCTGGACTGGATGAGCGATTCAACCAAACAAAAGGCACTTATAAAATTACATGCCATCGTAAAAAAAATAGCGTTCCCGGATCACTGGAAGGACTATTCCTCTATCCATATTACACGGGACGATTTAGTATCCAACATCAGGGAAACATCCAATTACCGATATAAAAAAGACATTGAAAAAATCGGGAAACCGGTGGACCGTACCGAGTGGGAGATTACCGCTTCTACCATCGACGCCTATTATGAACCCACCCAGAATAATATCAATTTTACCGCCGGCATTTTACAACCTCCTTTTTATTTTTCCTCCGGAGACGATGCAGTGAACTATGGCGCCATCGGAGCAGTTATTGGCCACGAAATCACCCATGGTTTTGATGACGAAGGTCGTCAGTATGACGCAGACGGTAATCTGAAGGACTGGTGGACAGCAGAAGATGCGAAGAAATTCAAACAGCGCGCGATGAATATTGTCAATCAGTACAACGGGTACATTACGGTCGATACTTTTCATCTGAACGGGGAATTGACAGAAGGTGAAAATATTGCAGATGTTGGTGGGCTTGCGATTACTTATGCAGCATTTAAAAAAACAACACAGGGCAGGGGCAATGAGAAGATAAACGGATTAACGCCCGACCAGCGTTTTTTTCTTGCCTTTGCACAGATATGTAAAACGAAAACCAGGAGAGAAAGACTGATTTCACTCGCCCGCATAGATCCACATTCCTCTTTTATGTGGCGGCTGAATGGTTCAGTGTCCAATATGCCTTCATTTTATGAAGCATTTGATGTAAAAAATACGGATCCGATGTATATACCGGATAGTTTACGAGTCAAAATCTGGTAATGTTTTCGTCATATTCAGTGCTTGGTGATCATAACGAAAAATGGTTAAAACCCTTGTCAGTCAAG
>DASXKM010000081.1:0-14842 GCA_036496825.1 Puia sp.
TGCATCGGTCGTTTGCGCCGTTGTAATGTATACGTTCAGCAAAGAGAATAGAAATAATATGGATCGTTTTGAATTAAGCAATTTTTCTTTTTCTTTCGGGAATGTATAATTCAATAATCAATAATAACCCGGCCAACCCGATAAACCAGGGGAAATAATTTGTAAAGTTTACAAACTCGTTATCGGCCAAAGCCCGTTTTTCAATGCTGTCCAGCCGTTGGGTTAAGGTAATGGTTGCGTCTTCCAAATTGTCAAGATGAATATAAATTCCATTGGTGGCATCTGAAAGACTAATCAGTTCCTGCTCATTCAGTTTTGAAATAACGGTATTCCCTTTGTCATCCTTTTTAGGTTCTTTAGTTTCAGGGTCGATAATTTCAGATCCTTCCGCTGATCCGATACCTACTGTGTTTATCATAACGCCGTCTTCTGCCATTTGTTTTGCAATCTTCAGCGCTTCCGCGTCGTGATCCTCGCCGTCGGAAATCAAAACGACCGCTTTATATTTATGTTCATTCCGGTTAAAGGAACTGTTCGCCATACTCAGTGCTTCAGAAAAAACGGTTCCCTGTGTGGGAACAGCATCCGGGCCCGCTTCTGATATATAAAGTTTTGCCGCGCTGTGGTCTGTAGTCAGTGGCATTTGCATATAGGCCCTGCCGGCAAACAGAATCAAACCCACACGGTCATTTTGAAGGCGATCGACAAGTCTGTAAAGGAGCTGTCTGGCTTTGTCCAGGCGGCTGGGTTTCACATCCTGCGCGAGCATACTCTTGCTCACATCAAGCACAATCATTACATCTACTCCCTGACGGGTAATGTCTTCTGCATTTCCTCTTGCCCTTAAATTGGCCAGACCAATAACAAGCAAAAAAATAGCTGTGCAGGCCAGTACAAACTTCAGCAGGAAGTTTTTTGCGGAAAAAGATTTCATCAGTTGTGCAACCAGTGAAGGATCACCAATACGGGCAGTCAGCTTTTTCTTCCAGCCGATCATTCCTGAATAAAGGAAAATGAGCAATGGAATCAGAATTACGCCAATGAAATATTCTGGATGCTGGAACCTCACTTACTAATTATTAGTTGTTAGTTATTAGTTATCAACTGTCAACTGTCAACTGTCAACAATTGCCTATTGCTTCAACCGCAAGATAACAAACCGCGGCCGCGTGATTTATTTCTTTCCGTTAAAAAATCCCAAATGGGAGAGGATATCCTTAAGCAATTTTATCCGTACTTCATGAACACGGTCAGGTACGGTCGATTCTATGTTTAGGACAAAGAAATAGGGATGCCTGTTTTCTTCGATCCAGCCCACAACCCATCCCAGTTCCAATCCCCTGCCCGGAAATCCCCATCCCGTTTTATAGTATAGTTTGTAATTCGAATTTTGTTCGCGCAGCATCACAGATTGTACGATTTCCTGGGTACGTTTAAAGAAAGGCAACTGGTCGAAATATAATTTTTTTACAAGGCCCAGCTGTTCATCCGGCTTTATTTTCAATGTATTATTCAGCCAGAAAGAATCAACGGGACCGCTGATATCGCGATTGCCATATCCCAGGCTGTCGATCCACATTTTCATGGTATCATGTCCGATATGCCTGGCCACCTCCTGAAAATAGGGAACAGCTGAAACGGCAAACGCTTCTTTCATCGTAAGATCTTTATTCCAGTCATCATTCCATCTTTTCACGCCGTCCCATTTGATGAGCATATTTTCATCTCTGATCACACCAGTCTGGATGCCGATTAATGAATTCACAATTTTGAAGGTGGAAGCCGGTGTATAAGAACTGTCACGGTAGCGTGACAAATTATATATAATAAAATCATTGTCCCCGTTGTTCAATAATCCAAAACAACCTTTCACTCCGGCAGAATCAAAATAGGTTTTCAGACTGTCATCTTCCTGCACATTATTGGATGAACAGCCTGAAATAATCAGGACTAAAAGACACGGAATCAAAAATCGGGGCATAGAGAATTTTTGCAAAAATAAGCAGTGCCAGACTAACGGGATATGGTTATATTTAAAGAAGAAAATCATTATGCTCACAAAGTCCGACATTGAAAAATATTTCATAGCTGAAAAGCATGAAAGCCTGGTATTTCTGGTAATCGGTATAGCGGTCATTGTCCTGGCGCTGATTTTTTATTTTACCGCGAAAACCCAGATCTACCGGGGCGCAGCGCTTCCCCTGCTGATTCTTGGCCTGATGCAGGCCGTGGCTGGTTATACTGTTTATATGAGAAGTGATGATCAGCGCATTAGTCAGGTTTACGCTTACGATATGAATCCTGATCAACTGAAAACCATTGAGCTGACGCGTATGCGAAAAGTTAAAACCAATTTCCTGGTCTATCGCTGGATCGAAATCGGTGCGTTCGTAGCAGGATTGATCCTGATCACTTTATTTTATAATCAGCCGCTCAGATCTTATTGGCTTGGCTTCGGAATAGCATTTACCATCATGGCTGCCGAACTCTTCACTGCTGATTTTATTGCCGGGCGGCGTGCTTTTCACTATACTTCACTGTTGGAGGAGTTCAATAAAAAGGCTTAAAGCCTAAAGCCAAAAACTGAGTGATAAGTTTGCAGTTATACAGATTAGAAAATCGATCTTTATTATTCGTTTTCAAAATTCCGCATTAAATTTAAACCTTAGGATTTAAGCTTTCTTTAAGCGTAAACAGGTTTTAGGCTTTGGGCCTTAAGCTTTAGGCTTTCTAACACTTCTTCAATTTCATCGAGACTGTTTTTTTGTACCAGCTGATTGCGTACTTCTTTAATATAAGGTATACCCTTTAGATAGTTGGCGTAATGACGGCGCATTTCAAGTATCCCGAGTGTTTTGCCCTTCCATTCGACAGATCGGTATAAATGCTGCCGGATCACATCAATACGTTCTTCCAGCGAAGGAGCTTCGAGATGATTTCCCGTTTGCAGATAATGTTTGATTTCCTGAAATATCCAGGGATAACCGATGGCCGCACGGCCAATCATGATCCCGTCCACGCCGTATCTGTTCTTATATATCAGGGCTTTTTCAGGACTGTCAACATCACCATTGCCGAAAACAGGGATATGGATTCGCGGATTATTTTTTACACGTGCAATCAGGGACCAGTCTGCTTCGCCTTTATATAATTGTGATCTTGTTCTGCCGTGTATTGTCAGCGCTCCGATGCCTTCGTCCTGTAATCGCTCGGCCACATCTTCAATATTTTTTGAATCATCATCCCAGCCCAGCCTGGTTTTGACAGTCACCGGAAGGCGGGTGGACTGAACAACGGCTCTTGTAAGTTTCACCATGGCAGGTACATCTTTTAAAACGGCAGCACCTGCTCCTTTGCAAACAACTTTTTTTACCGGGCATCCGAAATTAATGTCAACCAGGTCAGGATTGGTTGCTTCGATAATCCGGGCGCTGAGTGCCATTGCTTCTTCATCCCCGCCAAAAATCTGTATGCCGAAGGGTCGCTCATATTCAAAAAAATCAAGCTTTTGCCTGCTTTTGATGGCATCCCGGATAAGCCCTTCGGAGGAAATAAATTCACTGTACATGAGATCGGCCCCATATTTCTTACACACATAACGGAATGGAGGATCACTCACGTCTTCCATGGGTGCCAGGAGCAGGGGGAAATCCGGCAGTATGATATGTTTTCCGATCTGAACGGCCATTGTTAAAAGGGAATAACAGTTTCGCGCCTGCGGCGGGATTGAAATTGAAGCCTGGATGCTTAATTTCGCGTCTTCCTGCTGCAAAGATACTCCATAAAACCTGTAGCCGGAAGCCCGAACATGCATACGTATCTACGAAATAAGCCCGCCTGGTTACAGCTTATGATATTTGGCGGACTCACGTTTGGTTTATTGCTGCTTACTTCAGTTGTTGGGGTCAATATTGTTGCGCGTGTAAATCATCTGACCTTCATGCAGGTAGCTTCTATGTCTGCATTGGATTTTACCCGGCCCGAACTCGCCGGAGTTGTAAAAGGATTGCTAATCGCGAATACGGTCGGATTATTTATTTTACCGCCGCTGGTTTTTTCATATCTCGCGGATCCCCGCCCGCTCGCGTATGTCGGTTTAAAGCCACCGCAGAAAAACTACTTTCTTCTGATCGGTCTGGTCACCATTATCGCCGCCTATTTTGCAGTAGAAATTCTCGGATCCCTAAACGAATCGATCGTATATCTTCTGCCAAAATCAGTACAGCAATGGATTTTGAAATTCGAGACGGATGCGAATGGCCAGATGAAGAATATATTGTCCATGCACAATCCAACCGATTTGTTGATGACCGTTTTACTGGCCGGCGCATTACCCGCCATCGGAGAGGAGCTTTTTTTCAGAGGCATTGTCCAAAAGCTTTTTATCCAGATTTGTAAATCCGCATGGCCGGGAATTATCATCACAGGGCTTTTATTTTCTGCATTTCATATGCAGTTTATGGGCTTTATCCCCCGCATGGCCCTGGGGGTCGTTCTGGGATCCCTGTACTGGTTTAGTGGCAGCATTTATACATCGATGCTCGGACATTTTATTTTTAATTCTGTCAGTATTTTCCTGATTTATTTTAAAGTCGCCGATCTGGATTCAAATACGCCTGTCAGCAAAGGTTATATAATAGCCGGCGTGGCGGCCATAATCATTATTATCTTTCTGGTCAGATATCTCAGTAAACAGTCTGTTACCTCGTATGCACTCGAATTTCCGCCGGTGAAAGAATATGATATTTTTGATGAGCCGGATGAAGAGGCGTAGGTCGGTCCAACTATTATATAGTATCCATTTACGTATCTTCACTACATGGCAATTCATGCGGTCAATTTCAGGACGAGAGCGCTGACATCGCTGTTTTTTGTGGCGGTCATGCTGCTTGGATTGCTTTGGAATACCTGGAGTTTTTTTATTCTTTTTTCGATCATACATTTTGGCTGCTGGTACGAATACCAGAAACTGATGGCTAAAATTGACATTGCATACGCTGAAATAAGTTCATTTCAAAAATATGGAGTCATGATAGCCGGCTGGTGCATTATGATGTATTGCGCACGTCCGAATTTCGCAGGTGATATCGGGAATGCCGGATTACATAATGCAGGTTTGTATGGCGGTCTCCTTTTTCTTTTTATTTTACCTGTGGCAGAAATCCTGTATACAAAAAAAACTTATTTGCGGAATATGGGCTACTCCATGCTGGGCCTGATATATATTTCTCTCAGCCTGGGCATGTTATTAAATCTCCGCACATTCTATCCGGGTACCGCATTGGAAACCGTAAACAAATTGTTGGTACTGGCCATCATTCTGAGCTTGTGGGTGAATGATACCATGGCGTATCTGGTGGGTTCCCTCATTGGTAAAACGCCTCTGTCGCCGATCTCTCCCAAAAAAACATGGGAGGGTACCATTGGTGGGTTTGTCTTCGCAGTGCTTGCTATGGGAGCCGTCGGATATTTCCTTAGCAGTGGTTTCGAGATGCAGGCGGTATCCCAGTGGATGATTGTCGCTGCCATAGCCGCTGTTGCCGGTACCATTGGTGATCTTCTTCAAAGTAAACTGAAACGCCTGGCGGATGTCAAAGACAGTGGTCATATTCTGCCCGGTCACGGCGGTTTTCTCGACCGTTTTGATTCGCTGCTCTTCGCTACGCCATTCATTTGGCTTTACATCGTTATGTTTGCATAATTAAAAACAACCCGATTTCATTCTACCCATGACGATTCACAAAGAAGGATATAAAACCATTGCCGTCTGTGCCATCATATTTGCGGCGATCAACCTGATTTCGTTTTATTTTATCAGTTATCACTCACCGGTATTGAGCTGGCTCCTGTTTATTGTCAGCCTGGCATTTTTACTCTTTATCATATCTTTTTTTCGTGTGCCGGCACGCAAGCTCACATTAAATGAAAAATATATTGTTTGTCCGGCCGACGGCAAGGTGGTGGTTATCGAAGAAATAAATGATGTGGAATATTTTCATGACCGCCGAATCCAGGTTTCCATATTTATGAGTCCGGCAAACGTTCACCGGAATGTAAATCCCGTTGGCGGCGATGTCGTATACAGTCAATATCACAAAGGGAAATACCTGGTGGCATGGAATCCAAAATCTTCTACCGAAAATGAACGACATAGTGTTGTCATAAAAAACCTGAACGGTACTTTACTTGTTAAACAGATTGCCGGCGCACTTGCCAAGCGTATCATAAACTATCTGTCTCCGGGTCAGGAAGTGGAACAGGGCGCCGAAATGGGATTTATAAAATTTGGCTCCCGTGTGGATGTACTGCTGCCTCCCGGTACTGCTGTAAAAGTTGAGCTCAATCAAATGGTTAAAGGAGGAGTTACCGTGCTGGCGGAATGGCCCTGATCTGATGGTTAATTATCAAAAGATTTTCATCAGCTCTTTCAGTGAGTACACAGTATATGTAGCATTCACGGGTTCCTGATTTCCCGTGTGATTTACATAAATCTGGTCGATCCCCGCTTCCCTGGCACCTGTAATATCCACGTCAGGTGTATCTCCGATCATAATACTTTCTTTTTTTAGCGCACCGGTTTTCATGATGGCATATTCAAAAATTTCGGGATGAGGTTTTAAACTATTGGATCCTTCAGAAGTGATTACCTCACAAAAAAAATTGTCAATGCCTGAGTTTTTCAATTTATGGTGCTGTGTTTTTTCAAACCCATTGGTGATCAGGTGAAGTGCGTATTTCTTTTCGGTTAAATAATTCAGCAGTTCAATCGTACCGGGGAAAAGTCTTTTTTTGGTAGGCAGGATCTCAAGAAACGCAATACCCATTTTACGGGCCAGTGATTCATCACCGTTTTTAAATTCGAGCAGAGTCACAGCCATTCTTTTCCATCTGAGGTCATCTACTTTCATTTGTCCTTTTCTGTATCGATCCCAAAGGCGCTCATTGTGCCCGAGATAGAGTTTGTGAAAAAGATCGAAATCGTTCACACCCGCTTCGGCGAGTGACAGGGAATGATACAAATCATGCAATGCCTCCCTGCTGTTGGAATCAAAATCCCAAAGTGTGTGATCAAGATCAAAGAAGAGATGACTGTATTTCATCATGCAATTTAAGCCTTCCGCCGAACCTGAATGGTTGATCGTATTCGTTAACCGTATATCGGTCAACGGTCAACCGTCAACCGTCAACCGCCAGCCAATATCGGGCTTAAAACGTAAATTGCGCAAATGAAAATAGTCATCACCGGTGCTTCCCGCGGACTCGGTTTAAGTATGGCCGAAGCATTTGCAAAAGAAGGTCATGATCTTTTTCTGACGTCCCGTAACGAAGTGAATCTTTATAACGCGCTGGCATCCCTGCAGGCAAGATTCCCCAACCAGGTCATTAAGGCTAAGGCTTTCGACATCAGCTCAAAAAAAGGTGCCGTGGAATTTGGTCAATGGGTATTGGAGCATGATGTGGAAACAGATATCCTCATCAACAACGCGGGCACATTCGAACCAGGTCGGGTGATCGACGAACCGGAAGGCCAAATGGAGATCATGATGAATACGAATTTTCTCAGCGCATATTATATTACCAGAATACTCCTGCCTTCGATGATGAAGCGTAAATCGGGTCATATTTTCAATATGAGCTCAATTGCGGCATTGCAGGCATATCCCAATGGCGGTTCATATAGCGTCAGCAAATTTGCTCTCTCCGGATTCTCAAAAAATCTGCGTGAAGAATTAAAACCCTATTCCATCAAAGTAACATGCATCTATCCGGGTGCCGTTTATACCGACTCCTGGGCCGCTGCAGGAATATCCCCCGCCAGAATCATGAAGCCGACCGATATTGCAGATACAGTGGTTCAGATTTCAAAACTATCTCCTCAGGCAGTTGTGGAAGATTTGGTCATCAGGCCTTTGCTGGGAGACCTTTAATAATTGTTAATGTCAATTGTTAATTGTCAGTCGGGATGTGGTGGTATTTTCTTCACAATGTCCACTATCTATAATTAACAATTAACAATTGACAATTAACAATTGCTTCGCCTCTTTTTATCTTTGCAGCGCAGAAGGAAGAAAATAAAATCAACTGTCATCGGACCATTTATACCTTTCAAATCTTTTATTTTCTGCTGGCTCTTCCTGGTTCTGAACCCGGCAATGTCACAGGTGCATTTTACTGCCCAGGCAAGTACAAAAGACATGGGAAAAGCGGACTATGTCGAAATCCAGTTTGTGATTGAAAACGCGAAGGAAATCGGTAACCTGCAACCGCCTGATTTTACTGACTTTACCATTGTGCAGGGTCCGAGCCAGTCCACAGGAATGAGTGTCGTTAATGGCGTCGCATCTCAGTACAGGGGAATCAGTTATGTCTTGCAGCCCAAAAAGACTGGCCTGCTGATAATAAAATCTGCCTCCGCCACAGTAGATGGACAGAAATTGCATACCAATCCGATCCAGATTTCGGTGCATAAGCAAACCGGCCGGGGGAATGCAAAAACACCCGGATTTAGTCCGCTACCTGATCCTTCCTGGCCAACGGCACAACCTCCGGTAGATATGGATGAATTGGTTCGGCCCGGAGAAAATGTTGATGATAAGATCAAAAAGAATTTTTTTATCAAAGTGGATGTCAGCAAGAAAGATTGTTACCTGGGTGAACCCATTGTCGCAACCTATAAGTTATACGCCCGTTTGCGATCTGACTCGAGAGTTACCCGCCACCCGTCACTGAACGGATTTAGTGTATACGACATGATCGATCCCACAGATGACCGGGTTTCAGTAGAAAAGGTAAATGGCAAAAACTATTCGGTGCATATCATCCGAAAGTCCCAGCTCATTCCCCTTCAGGCAGGCGATATCACTCTGGATCCCGTTGAACTCGACAATAATATTTATTTTGTCAGGGCCGATCCGGGTGGTTCCAAAAGTTCGGGCCAGGGTCTGGGTGGTTTACTGGACAGACTTTTCGAACCCGAAGTAAGCGGAACTCCTTTTACACAGCATATTGTTCTGGAAAGCAAACCGGTGGTGGTACACGTGAAACCATTACCCGACGAGGGCAAACCGGCGGATTTTAACGGAGCCGTCGGAAAGTATTCCATTACAGCCTCATTAAATACTAAAGAGGTGGATACAGGAGATGCCGCGGTTTTGTCTGTATTGATAAGTGGTAATGGCAATCTGCCTGTGATCAACGCACCTGCCGTTGACTGGCCAGCGAATATGGAATCTTATGAAGTAAGCAACAAGGAAAATATCGATAAAACGGTTGCACCTCTCGGGGGCACAAAAACTTATTCGTATAGTTTTATCTGTACGAAGCCGGACAAATATATTCTGCCTCCGGTAAAGATGAGTTATTTCGATCCGGCCGCCAGGGTCTATAAATCCATTGAATCAGATCCGCTGAAACTAAATGTAAAAGCATCCTTAAAAAAGAAGCCTGCAAGGCCAAGAGAAACGCCGGCACAAACGAATCGTCTGGAGTGGACAAAGTACGTATTGTGGGGGTCTGCCTTTCTATTGCTGGCGCTGGCAACTTTTTTTATTATCAGGGAATCGAAAAAGGATGCCTTATTGAAATCTGAAAAAGCAAAGCAGCTTGCTGAGCTTGAAAAAGCGAAAAGCATACCCGAGGAAATCGATCCGTTGGATGAATCGAGACAACTGATGCAGGCGGGAGATTTTAGTAAATTTTATGCATCTGTCAATCGCGCCATCTGGAGATCTGTATCTGACAATCTGAAGCTGCCTGCCAGTGAACTGAATAAGTTAAATATTGCCAGCGGCCTGCGCTCGGGTGGATGGAGCGACGAGGATATCATTCAGCTGAAAAATGTTTTGAATGAATGTGAAATGAAATTATATACACCCGAATATAATACGAGCGATATGCAGCGGATACTCACCGCAGCTGAAAAAATCATTTCAGGCCTGAACACGCCAAGGGTCTAACCTTCCACACTCACCACACTACTCAGTGTACTTGTACCCGACTCCTCTCACAGAATGAAAATGCTTCGGATTGCGGCTGTCATCTTCAAAATACTTACGGAAATTAAGTATCAGATTATCGATGGTACGCGTGTTTGGATACACATGATAATCCCAGACAGCCTGTAGGATTTTTTCCCGTTTCACCACTTCATTTTTATTTTCAATCAACAGCTTTAACAGCATGGTCTCTTTTTTACTCAGGCGAAAGCGTTCGTTCTTTTTGTTAAATGCTTCCTGTGCCTTGAAGTCAATCACATTCTTTCCAAAAACATATCTGGATGGCAGGGTGTTACGGTCCTGCAATTTTTCATTTTTCTCAATCAGTTTCTGTACGCGTAGTAGTAATTCTTCGAGATTGAAGGGTTTATTGAGGTAATCGTCAGCACCCTTTTTCAAACCCAGTACCCGGTCCGCACTACTGTTGCGGGCGCTGAGTATCAGAATGGGGACAGGATTTTGTCTCACCCGGATGGTCTCCGCCACACTGATACCATCGATGCCTGGTAACATAACATCCAGGATCACCAGATCGAAATATTCATCGCCAACAGCCTTTAGTGCATCATTACCATTATAAGCCGATGTAACCTGGTAGTTTTCCAGTTCGAGGTTCAGACGAAGGGCGTCGTGCAGATTTTCTTCGTCTTCCACGAGCAGGATGTTTTTGCGTGAAGATTCCTTCATACTTGAGTTAAATTAAAACGAACCGTAAATATGACTCCTTTCGGCTGGTTATCGGAAACCTGAAGTCGCATTTTATGATCCTGTGCAATTTTACGGCAAAGGTAAAGTCCGAGTCCGGTTCCCTGGGTTGTTCTGGTATCTTCATTTCCCACCCGGTAGAATTTTTGAAATATCCGTTTTTGTTCTTTTTTCGGTATTCCCACGCCCTCATCTTTTATTTCCAGTATACCCTGATCGCCATCCTTTTTCAGATATATTGTAATGGGGGCATCCGGAGGTGAATATTTAACAGCATTATCAATCAGGTTGTTCACCAGAATCTGTATGAGTAACGGATCGCCCAACGTATATAGATCGGGTTCCAGTGATTTGCTCCAGGGTCGGTTTGGGAAACGGTTTTCAAAATCCTGGCAGGAATCAGCTGTCATCCGGGAGAAATTAATTTCTTCGTTATTGAAAAGATAGGACCCTCCTTCCAATTGCGCAGATACGAGTATGTTTCCCGTGAGGGTATTCAACCGGTTGATTTCCTGCAGAGAAGATTTCAGTATCTTTTCTTTTTTTGAATCCTCCAGAGAATATTTCTGGAGGGTTTCAATATTCAGCCTGGCAATGCTGATCGGTGTTTTTAATTCATGGGTGATGGCCATCATGAAATTCTGCTGCTGTCTTTGTATCCTGATCTGACGCATGACGGCACTTCGCAGAAATACTGCTCCGGCCAGTATCACTAAAATAAAAACAAGTCCTTCACTTTTATATGCAGTAGCCAGGCGGTGGTGGTCATCATTAATCTTTTCCAGTTTTGCTATATAAGCCGGATCATCATGTGTCAGAAGTTCTATTCTGTAAGCGGACATCTGGTTATTCTGAAGGTTTAAGGCAATATACCACCAGATGAGTGCAGCCAGTACATATATCAGCAACAGCCAGCAGATAACAATCGCGCGATTCCCCCAGGCGTATTTATTGAGATGGTTTGCCATTTTTAGGCTGAAGACTTAACGCTTTTTTGAAAAGTTATGATCTTTCACATTTGCAAATTGTCATTTGCAAATTCAATTCTCAATTCTTTCATTCCTACCCTTCCGCACTCACCACACTATTCCTGCACTCTCTCTACTCTTAATCCGACACTTAGAATATACTTCAAAGGATCTTCACGCATCAGCTGTTCCAGTGTGATTTGGTAGACGCCCGGCTTCCTGAATTTGGTTTTCGCCTGTATCAGCAGGCGCGCATCATAGATATCATCCATCGCCGTGCCGATCCATCCCTTTCCATTAGTAGCCAGCTGCAGATCATAATCTGCTGTCTTCCCCTTCGTATCTCCCGGCTCCTTCACACTGGCGCGTATATAAATATTGTTGAAATGATACGCGTCGGTATGACGAAGCACGATATAAATATTATAAGAAGAAACAGTATCGGTAATCTCAAAACCAATAGCCGGTTTTAGGGAAGATGGCCATTCATGATTGTCGAAGTTGAGGTTTTTTTCAAATACACCCGTAGTCCAGTTACAGCCGGATAATACCATGACGGATGTCAGGATCAACAGGGAAATTTTCACAGCCCGAATTTTTATAGAATGGATCAGAATAGAGATGAACAGGATAAAATTCTGTAGCATTTGTTTTATGTTGGCAGTTGGCAGTTGGCGGTTGACAGTTGGATAAGCCTTCAGCTTACAAAACATTCAGTATTTGTTCCTTGGCTTTTTCCAGTTCGTCCTTCATCAATACCACGCATCGCTGGATTTTTACATCATAGGCTTTTGAGCCCGTCGTATTGATTTCCCTTCCCACTTCCTGGAGTATGAACGATAATTTCTTGCCTTTGCTATCGTCGGGCTCTGCGAGCACTTCCTTGAAATAATAACAATGATTTTTCAGCCTGACCATTTCCTCGCTGATATCAATTTTTTCAAGATAATATATCATTTCCTGTTCAAGCCGGTTGGAATCATAGTTTTCCTTACCCACATGGTCGTTTAGTAATTTTTCAAGCCCCTCACGGATTTTTGTCTGACGAAGGGGTTGCAGTTTTATAACTTCAGCCTGTTGCTGACTTATATTATCAATGCGTTGTATCAGATCCTCTTCTAAAGCCCGGCCCTCATTCAGCCGGTGCTGGTTCAGATCCTCTATTGCCATTTCTATCACTTTGCTGAATTGATTCCATTCTTCCTTTGTCAGCGTATCGCCGGTTGGAGTAATCACTTCAGGCAATTTTAACAGCGTACTGAGAATATTGGAAGGATCCTGGTTGAGCTGTCTGGACAGGTCAGCCAGCGTTTCATAATACGCTTTTGCCAGATCTGTATTGATACTGACAGGTTTTGCATTACCCGTTTGCTTGAGACTGATCGTACAGTCCAGGGAACCACGTCCCAGCTTTTCAGAAAGAAGTTTACGAATGTCAAATTCATAGGGCTTGAGAAACCCCGGCAGTTTTAACTGCAATTCAAATTGTTTTCCGTTGAGTGATTTTACATCTACCAGAAAGGTTTTGTCACCTACCGTTTCTTCAGCCCTTCCAAAACCCGTCATCGATTTAACCATATTATCCTTTTTATGCCTGAAAGGTAATAAATTAAATGTGCGTCAGCAGTCCAAGCTTACCGTATACATCGTTTTGATTCATATCAATCATATCACCTGGCAACATCGGATCAAGTGTTAAACCTGCCAGACTGTAACTAATAAGACGCAGCGTAGGAAAACCGGTTGCAGCTGTCATCTTACGAACCTGCCGGTTTTTCCCTTCGGTGATTACCAGTTTGATCCAGCTTGTTGGTATATGCTGGCGAAAACGGATCGGTGGATTTCTTTCAGGAATAATAATATGGTCGGGTAGGCGGGACGCTTTGCCCGCCGCGGTGCGATAAGGTTTTCCGTCAACCTGTATCGTAATTCCTGAACTCAGCTTTTGTAACGCTTCATTCGTTATCGTTCCTTCAACCTGTACCCTGTATCCGCGCTCATGAGCAAAACTGGGGTGTAGCAAACGATGGTTCAGGGATTTGTCATTTGTTAACAAAAGCAATCCCTCACTGTCATAATCCAGCCGGCCGACCGGATAAACGTCTTTGGGAACCTCGAAAAAATCCTTGAGGCAGGCCTTGCTGTTTTCAGAAGTGAACTGCGAAAGCACCTGAAACGGTTTGTATATGATGAAATATTTATACAATGAAATTCAATGAAACACTGATGAATAAAGGGTTTGAATTTGTTTGCCTGAATGAAAGTACAAAATAAAAAGCCCCGCTGGCGGCGAGACTTTTACTATTTGGATGGGTTAGTAAGTACAGGGACATAAATATCCCTACACAATATTAGAAATAATTTTACCCATTCTGAAAAATTTTCCAATAAATTTTATACACAATTTTTTTTAGGGTGTGGAAAAGCACTTTAATGTAGGTTTGAGCAAAATTTGATCAATGAAGTTTCCTTCTCCTGTATCGTTGTTTTGGCTTGCAGATTTTTTGGATGCCAGACTAATAGGTAATACCGGTGCCGCTGCATCAGGAATCAATGAAATACATAAAGTAGAAAATGGCGACCTGGTTTTTGTGGATCATCCGAAGTACTATAAGAAATGTTTGGAGTCCGCCGCATCATTCATCATTATAAATCAGGTAGTAGAATGTCCGCCGCAAAAAGCATTGTTAATTGTAGACCAACCCTTTGAAGCTTATCAGAAAATAGTAGGACACTTCAGACCCTTTGAAGGAGCCACGCAATCCGTCAGCAGCAATGCATCAATTGGTAAAACATCTTATATCTATCCGAATGTTTTTATTGGGAATCATGTGCAAATAGGGGAGCGCTGCACAATACATCCCAATGTCACCATCATGGATTATTGCGTAATCGGTAACGACGTTGTTATCCAGGCGGGAACTGTTATCGGTTCAGATGCATTCTATTACAATACGAACAAGAACCGGGAATCCTGGTATAAACGTATGTTAAGTTGCGGAAGGGTGCTGATTGAAGATGATGTGGAAATCGGAGCAGGCTGTACCATCGACCGGGGTGTGAGCGGAGATACGGTGATTGGAAGTGGTTCGCGCCTTGACAATATGATTCATATCGGGCACGATACGGTGATTGGTAAAAATTGTCTGCTGGCAGCGCAGGTAGGAATTGCCG
>DASXKM010000082.1:0-8931 GCA_036496825.1 Puia sp.
AAAATCAAGGCTTCCAGTTCCGATCTGGGCATTGACATCTGCCACCGTAGTGGAACTGTCCACATTTGTATTGAAGGGACCTGTTGGCAACTTCAGACCACCGCCCAGCCACAATTGCTGATTCATCATTTTATGCAAGCCCAGTGATTTCGAATGTTGGAAAATGAGGTATTGACCCATTACCGTGATATCACCCAATCCATGCGTCCAGGTCGTACCGTCATCATCCACCTGTTTGTTTACGTAGTAAGGTATAAAAGCCATTAACTGTACTTTTTTCCCGATGCGCATACCACCCCATAACTCAACAGAATTATAATAGTTCGTACTATACTGTCCGGGATCACTTACCAATTGTGAATAATATTGCGCATTCTGAAAACGAAGTCCCAAAAAATGATATTTAAAATCCGGCATCAACCCCAGATACAGGTTTCCGCCACCGCATCCGCAAATGGGGCAGGCTTTGGAAGGAAGATTACAGATCATGGCGATTCCAAATGAAATAAGACTTCTCTTTATCATAAAAATGATTTTTATATTATATCATGAGCGCCTGGGGAAATAATATATTATTCTCCAGGTGCACGTGTTCATGCAGGTCATCTTCGAATTCTTTTAATTCGGCCAGGCAGATCCTGAACGTGGTACAGGCGCCTTCCGGAGCCGTATAGTTATTGGTCAGTTCCCGGATTTTAAACAGGATATCGCCAGCATGTTCATGTTCATTTTCCATCACGGCAACCGGTGCTTTCACGTAGTAAGACGGGAACTCCGTTTTCCTGTTTTCAAGATGCTGCTTTTCCATCTCCTTTATCCGTGGAAATAAAATGGTTTCTTCTATGTGCATATGTGATGTCATCTCTTCCTGGATTTCACTGAAAAGATCCCGGACCTTTTTCATGTAAGGGTAATGGCTACCGTGTTTATTCACCACTTTCTCCAGGTGCATATAAATTAAAGGCATCGCCTGCTTTACATAAAAATGATGATGCACCAGGATATGGCTGATGAGCTGATCAGCACTCATTCTTTCAAAGGGCATCCGGTCAGCCCTGGGCGATGTGGCAACAGCTTCCAGTTCATCCGCCACCATACTCAGATCCAGTCCTTTTTCAATGCACGCATCCTGCAAGGATTTCTTACCCCTGCAGCAAAAATCAAGATTGTATTTTTCCAACACCGGAACAACCTGATGGTTTTCTGACACAATCGATGCGAGTGTCTGTCTGTATATTGTTTTCATTCGTTTATTTTTTACAAAGCTGGTTCAGAAATTCCGGATGAATTGTGATTCTGATCATCTTTCTGTAAAAACTGTCCTGATACGATCAGAAACATTCCTGTAAATAAAATGGCAGCGGCCAATAGCAAAAACCGGTTTATCCCCGGCACGCCTGCATTTTGTAAATCAGATATTCCCTGCGTCATCAGTAATCCTTCATTGAAAAAAACACCCAGAACAAATATTTTGATCCCTGTGATGCTATTCCTGTTCAGGACAATCAGTTTTTCCGAAACGGTAAATGCAATGATGAACATGGTAATCACACCTAATAAAACCAGATGGAGATAACCAATCACAATCGGCCTGAATCCAAATGCCAGCTTACTCAGGGAAGGAATCACTGATCCCGTCTGCAAACAGAGTTTAACACTGAAAGCAATCGCACTGAACAAAAACAGGATTCCTGAAAACCAGGGAATTATTTTCTTCATTGCATCTGTATGTTGCAGGATCGTTTTAACGAGGAGTATCCATCCATATAACTGACTGAAGGTTGCCAGAACGACAAGGATAAAAAGCCAGCCGGGAACCGGCCACCATAACAACGACAAAAAATAAGTTGGCGCGGCGGCCCAGGCGAAATAAAAGAATATTTTTTTCAATACCCCCGGTGATCGCAGGTATGAATATAAATGCCAGATGAGCAGGCCCATGCATGAAAAAAGGAACCAGACATTATATTGAAAATGCAGGAAAAAATAGACAGCGGCGAGATACATTTTCTGATGCAGGTGATGGGAAGCCATCATATAAGCCAGGGAAAAAGGTCCTATAGATGAAAAGATATTTCCCAGCAGCGCCATTTTGAACCAGGAATGGATGAACCATCTGCGGGAGATCTTATTCAGATCCCTCCAGTAACTGATTGAAAAACCATAAGCAACAAAAACAGATATTGTGGAGAAAAGTATAGATACCAAACCATAACCCTGAACAGGAAATGACAGGAGCATACCGTAAGCAGTTATTAAATTAGCATACAGGATCCGGCGATACTTTATAAAATAGTTTTCTCCTGAAGTCACAGACAAATAATATACCAGCAAGGCCATTAATGCCTGCGAAATCCATCCGGCAAAAGCAAAATGTGAATGTCCGTGAAGAAGGTTTTTCTGATCCACCCAGGGCAGCGCATAGGCGATCTTGTATCTTAAGATCACTCCGATAAATGCTACCAGCATTAAATTAAAAAGAGAAATCTGCAGCCATTTTTGCAATTGGGAGCGCATACATTTTTTGGATCAAAGAAAGAACGGATTCAAGAATCATTCTATGATCCCGATCATATCCTAACAATAAACTTTTCCCCGGTCGATCACCAGTTTACCCTTTTCCTTCATCTGTCTGATACTGCGAATTACAGTCTCCACCCGAAGCCCCGTCATATCGGCGATTTGTTGTCTCGTTAGTTGTACCTGGTTGCAATCTCCGCAGATATTCTTTTTTGTTTCTTTGAAGTATTCGAAAAGAGTTGCGATCCGGTGTACAGGGCCGAAACAGGAAATTTCCTTCAGCAGCAGAAATTTAAAACGCAGTCGTTCGGTAAACAATTTAAAAAAATTGGCATGAATCTCCGGATGCTCCTTCATCAATTGCGAAAAGTTTGCCTTATGCAGTCGGATAATAACAGATTCTTTGTTGGTGATAGCCGTAGCAGCATACCTGGAATGATCAAATAAAGGAAATTCTCCGAAACTTTCTCCGGGTACAATCATATTTTGTATAAACTCACCTCCGTCATCATTGATATTGACCCAGCGTACGGACCCGCTGACCAACTGGTGATAGAACTGACCCTCCGCCCCTTCTCTGAAAATAATTTCATCAGGACCCAGTTTCCTGCAGGTCGCCCCCCAGTCAGTTAACATATCCATATCGATCATATGATGCCGGTTTTATCCGGCTAAGCTAAAATCAGGTTGCTGATTTATACATGATCCTGGTAAGCTTCCTGAATGATTATAATCATGCCGGAAAAATGCAAAAGGATGAAATGAAGGCTGGGCCTGTATTTCGAAAGAGGACAGGCGGCTAAAGCCCGGAAAGACAGATGCCTGCCGTTCGTTTATGATTATACGCATAATTCCTGTCATCTTCCCGTCTTAATCTTGTGTCATTCATTTGTAAAAAATCAAAAAATAGTAAATATGAAAAAGCTGCTCTTTCTGGGTCTGACAATCTTTGTTCTTGCATCCTGTGGAAGTAATGGTTCCTCAGAAAAAAAGGAAACGTCCGCCGCATCCGGTCAACAGGAAACTGCAGGAGAAAATCCTTCCTATGATCAGAAAAGAGGGGAAGGCAAGTTTTCAAAAGTAGATGTAAGTCCGGCACTGGACGTCGCTAAAGCAGATGCAGGCGAAAAAGTATTTACGGTAAAATGCAGCGCCTGTCATAAACTATCCGATGAGAAATTGGTTGGTCCCGGATGGAAAGGTGTTACCAGCAGACACAGTGCTGAATGGATCATGAATTTCGCAACCAATCCGGATGTGATGCTGGATAAGGATCCCAAAGCGCAGGCCATGCTTGAATTATGTCTGGTACGGATGCCGAATCAGAATCTGACCGATGAGGATGCACGAAACATATATGAGTTTATGCGAAAAAATGACGGCGTAAAATAGAGCACAATAAAAAGATTTAAAAAGCAAATTATTTAAAAATGAAAAATATAAAATCCCCGGTATTTGTTTTGTCCCTGATTACGATGCTCCTGCTGGGAAATCAGGCCTGTAAACCAAAAAATGCCGGAAATGCGGTTAGCGGAGATGCAGCAGCGAAATCTTATGTAGCTCCCGGCAAATACGATGAATTCTACAATTTTGTATCCGGTGGATTCAGCGGACAAATGAGTGTTTATGGTATTCCGTCCGGTCGGTTATTAAGAGTTGTTCCGGTATTTTCCGTGGATCCTGAAAAAGGATACGGTTATAGCGAAGAGACCAAACCCATGCTGAATACCTCGCATGGATCTGTTCCCTGGGATGATCTTCACCATATGGATATGTCGCAGACCGGCGGTGAAATTGACGGACGCTGGATTTTTGCCAATGCTAACAATACACCCCGTGTCGCCCGGGTAGATCTGACCACATTCCGTACGGCAGAAATCATAGAATTGCCCAACAGCGCGGGTAATCACTCTTCCCCCTTCATCACTGAAAATACAGAATACGTAGTAGCAGGGACGCGATTTAGTGTTCCGCCCGACAATGCAAACGGCGATGTGCCCATCAATTCTTACAAAAAGAATTTCAAAGGTACCATCAGTTTTATCAGTGTGGATAAAACAACCGGTTCCATGAACATTGCCTTTCAATTGAGATGCCCCGGCGTGGACTTCGACTTAAGCCATGCAGGCAAAGGGAAATCGCATGGATGGTTCTTCTTCTCCTGTTATAATACTGAACAGGCCAACACATTGCTTGAAGTCAATGCATCCCAGAGAGACAAGGATTTTGTGATGGCTGTAAACTGGAAAAAAGCGGAAGAATATTTTAAGGCAGGAAAGGGTCAGAAAGAAATGGTGAAATATGCCCATAATTTTTATAATGAGAAAACACATACTGCCACCTCTGAAATCCGGACAGAAGTAATCGTACTGGACACCAAAACCTTAAAAGATATCTGTTATTTCATCCCCTGTCCAAAATCTCCGCATGGATGTGATGTGGATCCCTCCGGAGAATACATTGTTGGAAGTGGTAAGCTGGCTGCCCTGATCCCTGTTTTTAGTTTTGATAAACTCATGACAGCGATTCAGAACAAGGATTTTATCGGGGACTATGATGGAATACCCGTAGTAAAATATGAATCCGCATTGTATGGAGAAGTAAAAAAACCGGGTCTTGGGCCCCTGCATACCGAATTTGACGGAAGGGGAAATGCCATTACAACCATGTTTGTTTCATCAGAAATCGTAAGGTGGAACATAAAGGATCTGAAAATTATTGACCGCCAGCCTACTTATTATTCTCCCGGTCATTTATGCATTCCCGGAGGGGATTCAAAAAAACCAAACGGGAAATATGTAATCGTTTACAATAAAATTACCAAGGACCGGTATCTGCCTACAGGACCTGAACTGGCACAAAGCGCACAATTGTTTGATATTACGGGCGACAAAATGCAATTGATACTGGACTTCCCAACCATCGGTGAACCACACTATGCACAAGCCGTGTCCGCTGATGTGATCAGGAATAATTCAGTAAAATTCTATAAGCTGGAAGAAAATGCGAATGCTTTTGTTTCCAGGGGCGAGTCTGAATCCAAGGTGGTCAGAAAAGGCAACCGGGTGGATGTTTACATAACCGCTATCCGTTCCCATTTTGCGCCGGATAATATTGAAGGAATTAAGATGGGTGATGAAGTATACTGGCATGTTACAAATCTGGAACAGGACTGGGATGTTCCCCATGGCTTTGCCGTAAAAGGGGCATTGACCGGTGAATTACTCGTCATGCCGGGAGAAACCCAAAGCATGAAATGGATACCTGAAAAACCAGGTATGTATCCTTTTTACTGTACTGATTTTTGCAGCGCATTACATCAGGAAATGCAGGGCTATGTGAGGGTTTCACCCAAAGAAAGCAGCACCCCGTTATTATTTAATACAGGTAAAAATCTGCCACCGAAAGATTCTACTATAGTAAAATATTAGAGGAATAGAAAAACCAACGAGGTGATTGATTAAAATCCAATATTCCATATTTTTTCTTCGAATCATAAAAAAAATAAAATGTACAAAATAAAAATGTTTGGATCAGTTCTTCTGATGGCGGGTATTATTTCGTGCAACGCGGGAACTGATACTTCAACCCAGTCAGCTGATAAAACGGATACAACCGTCGTTTCAGGCGGGCAGGAAAGGGTAAAGGACAATGAATCGGCCAGGGATGTGGTAAAAATTGCTGTTTCATCGAAAGATCATACCACACTGGTTGCTGCGCTGAAACAGGCTGACCTTGTAACCTCATTGTCCAATGCGGGTCCGTTCACCGTATTTGCACCAACCAATATTGCCTTTGATCATTTACCTGTTGGCACAGTTGACAATCTGATGGAGGATGCTAATAAGGAGGATCTCCGCAACGTACTTCAATATCATGTTTCACTGGGTGTTTTAAAAACAGAAAGTTTTCAGGATGGACAGGTACTCGGCATGGTAAATGGCGATAATATATCCGTCCGGGTAAAGGATGGGAAAATAACACTCAACAATGCTGTTCATATTATTGCGTCCATTCCGGCCTCCAATGGGATTATTCATGTAGTTGACGGAGTCTTATTGCCTCCGCCGGCAAAAAAATAAACAGATCACTAATACCTGTTGTTATGAAAAATAACCGAATGACTTTAGCAGTAAGAGGGATGATCATTATTAGCAGCCTGGCACTATTTGCTGTATTATTTTTTCCATTATGGCAAATTCAGCTGGCAGCACCGCAATATCCGGAGGGTCTGGTGTTACTTATTTTTCCAAACAAACTGGGTGGCAATGTAGACATTATCAATGGTCTGAATCATTATATCGGAATGAAGACACTTCACTCCGGTGATTTTATTGAATTTACAATCCTGCCCTATATTATTATTTTCTTTTCTTTTTTACTGCTGCTGACAGGCATTCTCGGAAAAAGAAAATTATTAAATATTTCATTTCTGCTATTTTTAATTTTTGGGGTAGTGGCCATGATTGATTTCTGGAAATGGGAATACAATTACGGGCATAATCTCAACCCGGAAGCCGCCATCATCGTTCCGGGCATGGCTTATCAGCCACCACTCATCGGATTCAAACAACTCCTTAATTTTGGCGCTTACTCGATTCCGGATATCGGCGGATGGATCTTTGTCGGGGTGGGAATTGTTTTGCTCCTGGCAGTATTTATGGAATGGAAATCATTTCGGAAAAACATGCTCAGCCCGAATCCGGTTTATGGAATCATAATTTTTCTCCAGATCCTCCTGATCAGTGCATGTAATCCAAAGGCTGAACCTCTGATCATGGGCAGGGATAATTGTGCATTTTGCACAATGACCCTGGGAGATACGAGATTTGGCGCTGAAATTATTACACAAAAAGGCAAGATATACAAGTTCGACGACGCTCATTGCGCGCTGTCTTTTTTGGAATCAGCCAAACTAAATCGTTCCCAGGTGAAGGATATTTATTTTACTGATTTCAGCAATGGTCATTCCCTGATCAAATCTGATGATGCCCTGTTTTTAAATAGCGAAAAATTGCACGCACCCATGGGTGGGCATATCTCCTCTTTCAGTAACCGGGATAGTCTGAACCTGGTCATGCAGGAATACAGCGGTTCCGTTCTCCGTTGGGATGAATTATACAAACCATGAGAACCAGGATTCTGCTGATTGGCTTATGGATGGCTGTTTCCATCAGCTGCCGGGCAAAAATGCTCAGGGCAGGTAAACATCAATTATACTCTTCTATTCAGCAGGCCATTCATTCAGCGAATCCCGGTGATACGGTTTGGGTTGAACCGGGCCTCTACCGGGAAAAAAATATCATCATCAATAAATCCATCATTTTAATTGGGGATCAGTATCCGGTCCTGGATGGTGAACATCAATTCGAAATCATTTCTGTCAAGGCAGACCATGTCGTGGTGAAGGGTTTCAGGCTGGTCCATTCCGGCGTATCCAGTATAATAGATATAGCCGGTATCAAGATTTACAATAGCAGGGATGTCCGGATTTCAGACAATATTCTGGACGATACATTCTTTGGGATTTATGTGCAGGCCGGAACCCAATGCATCATAGACAACAATGAGGTAAATGCCCATTCTCTGATAGAACAGCAAAACGGTAATGGCATCCATTGCTGGAAATGCGACAGCCTGCAGATTACCGGCAACCGGATTTCAGGTCATCGCGATGGCATCTATTTTGAGTTTGTTACAAATTCCATCATCTGGAGAAATATTTCGACTCATAACCTGCGATACGGATTGCATTTCATGTTCTCCCATAATGACGCTTATATCTCCAACATATTTAAGAATAACGGAGCCGGTGTATCTGTCATGTTTACCCACGGCGTAAGGATGTTCAATAATTATTTTGAAGACAACTGGGGTGACGGAGCATTTGGACTTTTATTAAAAGAAATATCTGACAGCTATGTGATCGGAAATAAATTCATCAACAATACAAGTGGTGTATTCATGGAAGGTGCGAGCCGTATCCGGTTCGAAAAAAATGAATTTATAAGAAATGGATGGGCTATGAAAATTCAGGCCAGCTGTCTGGATATAATGGTCACCAATAATAATTTTTTTTCGAACAGTTTTGATGTCGCCACCAACGGAAGCCTGGTCTTAAACAGTTTTAACTATAATTACTGGGACAAATATGAGGGTTATGATTTAAATAAAGATAATCTGGGAGATGTTCCATACCATCCGGTCAGTTTATTTTCCATGGTGATAGACAAGAATCCGTCAGCGATGATGCTTTTCAGAAGTTTTATGACTTCTTTGCTGGATAAAACAGAAAAAATACTACCCAGTCTCACACCGGAGAATTTAAGAGACGACCATCCTTATATCAAACCCATTAAATTATGATCATCGCAAGTAATGTTACCAAACAGTACGGCAAATTAAAAGCAT
>DASXKM010000083.1:0-1745 GCA_036496825.1 Puia sp.
GTAACCGGAACAATTGAATCCCTGCCGGGTATTGCGCTAAAGGGCCAGTTGCTTTTCAATCTTGAGATTCTCATTGATCCCGTCAGAGAATCAACAGGAGTAATCGGCATGTTTTGTACGAGTTGCCGTAAATTCCATTCGTCTTCTTTTACCGGACGAATAATTTTTTCTTTTTTTAATGCTTCATAAAAAACATCAGACATCATCGCATAACCGGTAAGATTCGGGTGAACATGTTCCATCATGAGTTCATCGCCGGTAATCCCGCAGGCGGAAGAATTATCAAAAGCCGTTTTTGTATCTACCAGATGCGCGTAGGGATATTTATTACAAAGTTTTGAAATCGTGTCGTTGATCATTGACGGTGCACGAAAACGCAGGCCATCCATATCTTTGGCCCTGTCAAAATAAAATACGGCTTTGATTTGATCGCCCTGCATTTCAGCAAGGTTTCCAAGACAAAAATTGCATAACGCGTGCGCCGAATATATTTTTTCTGCCAATTGCAAATATCCGTAAGCAACAGTCCATTTCCCCTCGTTGTAGGCATTCATTCCCAATTTCAGGTTTTTTCCAAATTCCGGGAACCGGAGGCTGTCCGGGGAAATACTCACGAAAGGCTTCAGATTTCTTTCATTACAAACCAGATTACTCACAAAAACGGGAATATGATTTCTGTTAAACAACTCCAGCGTTTCATTCATATTGGAAACAAACTGTTTCACTCCCTGATAATACAATTCGGATCCGTATGGTATCCGCTGATCCCCGACCATCCTTTGCATCAGGGTTTGTCCCGCATATTTTTTTTCGGAATCCGGTAAATTCTTAATCTTCTCATAGACATTGGTCAGTAGCTGGACAAGCCTTAACTGGCGCAAAAACAACATCAGGCGATTGATATGGGTGCCATTCCCAATCCGGTTGGACGAACCTACACCCAGTGTTCCATAATATTCATTGTGTCCGGCATAAATCAAAACAGCATCCGGCTTGTAAGGAACGAGTTCCCTGGCAAACCCAAGAACGGTATATGAATTCACCGCAGTTAAGGAAAGATTAATGATTTCAAACTGCCTGTCGGGAAACGTATGCATTAGGCGGTATTGAAGCCATCTGTGAAAAGACCCGTTGTGAAAAAAAGGATAGCCAATGGTGGTAGACTCGCCCAGCACAAATATTCTTAATGTCGAAGGGTCCTTTTCTTTTTTGAACAACTCACTGTTACCGGTTGGTGCAAAAGATTCATTGATAAAATATTTTCTGGAGGCTGCCGGATTCAGGACGAGATAGCCCGGATGATTGGCTGCCGGTATAAAAAGATTCAGATCATTTCCATAGTGAAAAACTCTCAATGCTATTTCGATGACAAACAGCAGCAGGAAAGGAAGGAGGGCGGCTATGATTTTGAAAATCAGACCGTTTTTCCCGACACGATTTCTACCCTTATCGTTTACGGGATCTAATTTTGCTCTATTCATTCATATCGTTTCAAATGGATTGAAAATAATATGTATGCAATAAACAAACGGCAGATTAACCAGTCAGTTAATATTCGATTAATTCCGAAAAAATTATCTGACAAATGATTTTACGGGTACATCATTTGTTCACTATGCGATTGCTTCATGAAAGGATTTGGTAAATTCCGCACCATAAATTTCCTTATACTCTTTCGCAAATTTCAAATATATATTGCTGGCCAGCGTGAACCTCTTCAGCACAATAAGCGCCTTACACTGATA
>DASXKM010000084.1:0-3553 GCA_036496825.1 Puia sp.
TGCAGGTGCAACTGCCTTGTCCTTATCCTGATTCATCTCACAACTCTGAAAGGTTAAAAGAATGAATGTTGCAATCGTTAGAAGTTTCATTGGTCAATTTATTTGGCGGGAAGTTAAACATTTCCCCGAAAACCTCCGGCCATCGTTCTATTTCTTACATTTAGTAAGGTAATAGTCAGTATGCAAAACCGAATCCTTAAAATAATCATATACCTGATTTTTCAGGCAACATCGGTATGCTGTATTAGCCAGAATTTTAACCCCTACTATAATTTTAAACAACTCAATGTCCAAAATGGCCTGGTCCAGAATATAGTTTATCATTTCCTCCAGGACAGCAGGGGATATATCTGGCTGGGCACAAGAAACGGCGTTACATTATTTGATGGTATCCGCGCAGTGAAATTTCAGCACGCCGACGATGATAAAAATACACTGACAGGTAATTTTGTAACACGAATCCTGGAAGATTCCAATCGTACCGTTTGGGTCGGAAATAACGCCGGCATCGACCGGTTTAATCAGGCGGATAACAGTTTCACCCATTTTGGAATTCCTTCTGCCGATGGTCAAAAAGAAAATACTTATTGCGTATTGCTTGGCTTTGCCAATGCCCATGATCTCTGGTTCATTGACGCCCATGCCAAAGCCATCAAAGCTTTTAATACGGATACAAAATCCTTCCGTTTCATTATTTCAACAGACGCGGTGGATGGTGTTATGTATGCCGATCCGGCCAGCGGCTCCGTTCAAATCTGGACTTACTTAAGTATCAGCACCATTCATTTTGTTTTTAAAAACGATTTACTGATCAGCCGTCAATCTTATTTTGAAGGCGATAAAAAATCGTCGGATCCGGCCCTGTTGATTTTTCATGTCCATTCCCAAAACGATTCCGTCGCCTGGTTATCGACGGCACGTGGACTGATCGAACTAAACCCAAAATCGGGTAAGTATACCATCTACAACAAACGGAACAATGAGCCGGTAACAGAAACAAGATTTGTATCTGAATCACCGGCTGGACTTCTTTGGATCGGGACCGGCAACGAAGGCATCTATACATTTGACCCCCGCCGGAAAAAATTCATCGATCATTTCAGGAATGAAGCATTGGATCCGTTCAGCGTATGCAGTAATAATATCGTGTCCATTTATTTCGACCGGGCAGGTAATGTATGGTGCGGCAGTTATGGAAACGGAGTCAGTTATGCTCATGTTGAAAATAATTTTCTTTCAAAACATCTCTCAAAATCTGAAACGGATCACTGGAAAAAAGAAAATAATATTTCCTGGATAGGTCCTGATCTGCAGGGCAATACCTGGTGCATGATACAGGATGTCGGGGGATTCTGGCGTCTCGACTCATCATTGAAGCTGACCGCATACAGACAACCTCTACTGGAGAATGGCAAACCGTTCGTCGCCGCCGTATACCAGATGCTTTTTGAAGGAAAGTCAGATGCCTGGTGCACAACAGACCGCGGACTTTTTCTTTATAATACTATTACCAACCGGATCAGACAGGTTGAATATCCTCGTTTATCAAGCACACTTTTTGGCAGCTACTGGTCCAAAGTGATCATCCGGTTGCAGGATAGTTCCATACTTTTTTCAACATTCGGCGGCCTTTACCAAATCAAAAAAAACAAAGGAATCCACACGATCCAGCCTTTTTCCGCATTTGCGCATATGCCTGTTCGGGCCTATGATATGATGTATGAAGATATCGCACAACAGATTTATGTAAAAGATACCGAAGACAGTCTTTATATTATTGCCAAATCGCAAACCGGCAACTATGAAATAAAGAAAAGGATCGAATTCGTTCCCGAGATTTTTCAATTCCAGGAAAAAGGTCCAGTTATTTATCTCGCGACAGACGCCGGACTTTTTCTGCTGCACAAGAATAATCTGACAATAGAGAAGTCTCCCATCAACCGGCTCCTGCCCTTTACAAGTATTAAGAACTTACTCCTGGAAGGAAATAAAATATGGTTATTTGGAGAAAAAGGGCTCTACCTCTATCATATCTCCGATCAGACGGGCCGATTATTTTCTATTGAAGACGGGCTGCCCGACAATGAATTCAAAGAATACACATTACTGTATAACCGTTCCGGAAACTGTATCGTTGGTACAAACAACGGCATTCTTTCATTTCATCCGGAAAAATTAAAGGACGACGTTTATCCTCCCCGTGCACAACTGATCAATATGTATGTGAACGATTCTTCAACGGGTTTTATCGCCAATCCGCAGAATTGTTCGGAAGTGATACTGGATCATGATCAGAACACTTTTTCCTTCGACTATTCAAGTATCTGCTTTCAGCATGTGCAGGAATCTGCGTATGAATATAAACTGGATGGCTTTGATGAAAACTGGATACGCGGTGGAACTACAAACTATACCCGCTATAGCAGGATTGGACCCGGCAATTACACTTTCCGCATTCGGACAATCGATGTCAAGGGTAAAATCAGTCCTTATATGAAGACCCTTTCCATCCAGATAAAAAAAGCTTTTTGGCAAACCACATTTTTCAGAATAATCATAATAGCGTTTCTCGGGCTGCTGATCTGGCTGGTCGTAAAGTGGTATTTAAATATCAGGATCCGTAAACAACAGGTGGAATTTGATAAATTACAGGCAATAGAAAAAGAAAGAACAAGAATCGCAACGGATATGCACGACGATCTGGGTGCAGGCTTATCAAGAATCAAATTTCTCAGCGAAACCATTGAAATGAAAAAACAACTGGAGCAGCCGATAGAGGCGGATATCGGCAGTATCGGCAATTATGCCAATGAGATGATCGGGAAAATGGGGGAAATTGTTTGGGCCCTGAACGAAAAAAATGATTCACTGAGTGACCTTTTATCTTATACGCGCGCTTATGCCGTTGAATATCTCCTGAATAGCGATATCGTGTGCCAGGTGAATGCACCAGCTGAATTCCCTTCTATCTTTGTAAGCGGCGAATTTCGTCGCAATATTTATCTCACTATAAAAGAAGCACTCCACAATATTGTAAAGCACGCTCATGCCCGTCATGTGATCGTAAACATAGAGATTGACAAAATGCTGAGAATCGGTATACAGGACGATGGGCTGGGATTTGACGGAAGAAATATCCGTCCTTTCAGCAATGGATTGATTAACATGCAAAAAAGAATGAAAGATATATCCGGCGAGCTTGAGATCGTCCATATGAATGGAACGGGTGTCATCCTGACCGCACCACTCCAGGCATAACTTTCATACTATTGCCAGCTGCCAACATTAAAACTAATTTCAATCATTCAATGCCTATTACGCTGGCCATAGTAGAAGACCTCGATGAAGTGAGGGAAGGACTAAAAAACTTCCTGGCATTGGATCCCGAATTCAATGTATTGGACACTTATAAAACAGGAGAAGAAGCATCGATCGATATTCCGGCCCTGCAGCCTGATATTGTGATCATGGATATTAATCTTCCGGGTATGAGCGGCATTGACTGCGTGCGCATTTCCAGGAAATCAAACATACGTACCCAGTTTATGATGTT
>DASXKM010000085.1:0-3737 GCA_036496825.1 Puia sp.
ACATTTCTTCAAAATTCAGGTACGTACGGTCAGGCGAAATAAATAACATTTCGCCCGAAGCTTTTGCTATATCGGGGTTGATACTGAGAGCGCCGCAGGTAACTTCCACCAGACCATCCATATGGGCCGCAATACGATGTACAGCACCAATAAATGCATCCTTACCGCCACCCACCATACCCATTCGTAATTTTCTATTCATATAGCTGATTTAATATTTTATGTATCGGGTATAAAAGTCTTATAGCCGCCCAAAAAAGAGGGGTTGTAAAGATAAGTGTGCGCGGCTATCAAAAAACCAGCTGTAAAACAGAAAAAATATGTACTCAGAATAAAATGACAGATTGAGCGACAGGTTTGTTTTTTATTTCCTGGAATAAAAAATTACATTTACTTTTCTTTCTGACCAAGGGGTTCTGACGATACAAATAAAACGATTGCTATGACTTCCAACGCCATTCCGCGCAAACAGTTATTTACAGCCAGTTGTCTGGCGTTACTGGTCACTTCACTTTCCTTCGGTATCCGGGCCGGTATTCTGGGTCAACTGGGTACAACTTTTAACCTGAATGCTTCTGAACTGGCAACCATTGCGGCGACTGCTTTCTGGGGATTCCCGCTGGCGGTTGTGATCGGAGGGTTTATCGTCGATGTTATCGGAATGAAGAAACTGCTGGTGATGGCTTTTATTTTTCATCTGGCGGGCATCCTGCTAACCATTGCATCTACCGGCTACTGGACCTTATTTATTTCCACTTTACTGATCGGAATCGCTAACGGGACCGTCGAAGCCGCCTGTAATCCGTTGGTAGCTTCCCTGTTTCCTGAAAATAAAACAACCAAACTCAACCATTTTCATCTCTGGTTTCCGGGAGGAATTGTCATTGGGACACTTATTGTATTCGGTCTGAACAAATTTGGTGTTTCCTGGCAGGTGGAAGTGGGAATTATGCTGATACCAGCTTTGATCTATGGCTATTTATTTTCAAAGCTGAAATTTCCTGTAACGGAGCGCGTGGCTGCCGGAGTTTCCAGTTCAACCATGTATAAATCCATATTTACCGGTTTGTTTTTATTTATGATCCTTTGCATGTTCGGAACTGCCATCACTGAATTATTTACCGGTCAGTGGATCGATGTATTATTAAAGAATGTGACTGACAATGCATTGCTGATATTAACGCTCGATACCGGTGTGATGGTTGTGGGCAGGGCCTTCGCAGGTCCGGTTGTCAGACAATTCTCACCACAGGGCGTATTGCTAATGTCGGCAATTCTTGCCACGCTCGGCTTGTATCTTCTGGGCCATTCCAGCGGGAACATGATATTTCTGGGTGCGTTGGTCTTTGGTATGGGCGTTTGTTATTTCTGGCCCACCATGCTTGGTTTTGTTTCTGAAAATCTGCCAAAAACAGGAGCTGTCGGGATGAATCTGATGGGTGGTGCAGGCATGTTTGCCGTATCAATCTATATGATATTTATGGGGAAGCATTATGATGCCATCGTGGCCAGTAAGCTGCCCGCCGGTGCCAGTTTGCAAACCTATGCTCAGGCCCCACCCGGTTCGGAAATGGCGAACACATTATTTGAAGCGAATAAGGCGGCAGGACCGGCGATTATAAACTTTACGATGATGATTCCCCTGTTTCTGATCGTAGCATTTGCCGGCCTGAATTTATATATGCGCGGGCGTAAAAAACCGGATATCCTGGTGGCTGCTTCCGCTGGTCATTAAATTCTTTCTCATCCGTTTTCATTTCGTACATTCATTTTCTTTAAGGCGCATGAATCCTCCCTCTTCCAGGCGTAAAATGATAAAAAATGTGATTGCCGGTTCTGCGGTTCTGGCTACCGGAACCCAATTACTTTCATCATACAGCCCCATTTCAAAATCTACAGAAGAATTGAAACTGAAAGGTAATATCCATCACTCTGTTTGTCGCTGGTGTTTTGATTCCATACCCCTGGAGTCATTTTGCCAGTCGGTAAAAGAAATCGGCATTCCTGCCATCGACCTGATTGCTCCAAAGGATTGGCCAATGCTTCAGAAATATGGCCTTTACAGTTCTATGTGTTATGTGTCTGGAGATGTAAGTCTGACAGACGGATTTGCTGAATCCAATTTTCATGCAAAACTGATCCCTCAATATCTGGAAGTGATTCCGATGATGAAGGCTGCCGGTTATACGGATGTCATTTGTTTCAGCGGCAGTCGCCGGGGAATGGATAATGAAACAGGATGGAAAAATTGTGTAAAAGGACTTCAGCAAATTTTACCGCTGGCTGAGAAAAACGGCATCACCATTCAGATGGAATTGCTTAATAGTAAATTAAATCATAAGGATTATATGTGCGACCGCACACCATGGGGCGTGGAGCTTTGCAAGAGACTTGGTAGTCCCAACTTCAAATTGCTGTATGATATATATCATATGCAGATTGATGAAGGGGATGTGATTCAAACCATTCGCGACAATCATGAATATATCGGGCATTACCATACCGCCGGCGTGCCGGGAAGACATGAGATCGATGAGACTCAGGAGCTCTATTATCCGGCGATTATGAAAGCCATACTGGCAACGGGTTTCAATGGGTATGTTGCCCAGGAATTTATTCCTGCCGCTCAGGATAAAATAGGTTCATTAAAAAAAGCGGTGGAAATTTGTGACATATAAAATACTAAATGACAAATCATGGCAGACAATGTTTATGACGCAATTGTAATAGGATCCGGGATCAGTGGTGGATGGGCAGCGAAAGAACTTTGTGAAAAAGGACTGAAAACGATTATGCTGGAGAGAGGCGAAAATATCGAACATGTAAAAGATTATGTCAACGCAAATAAGGAAGCATGGAATTACCCTCACCGTAATCGCCGGACACAGGAAATGATAAAGGATTATCCTGTACTCAAAAGAGATTATCCACTGAGTGAATCCAACCTGAATTATTGGGTAAAAGACTGGGAAAGTCCCTATACAGAAATCAAGCGCTTTGACTGGTTCCGCGGATACCATGTGGGCGGACGTTCACTGATGTGGGGAAGGCAGAGCTACCGCTGGAGCGATCATGATTTTGAAGCCAATGCAAAAGATGGTCACGGTGTTGACTGGCCTGTACGGTATAAAGAAATTGCGCCCTGGTATGATTATGCTGAAAAATTTGCCGGGATCAGTGGGAACCGTGACGGTCTGGATATATTGCCCGACGGACATTTTATGCCCCCGATGGATATGACCTGTGTAGAAAAAGATTTCTCAGTAAGATTAAAGGATCAGTTCAAAGGAACGCGCCATGCTATTATAGGTCGTACCGCCAATATCACGGAGCCACTGGAAGGAAGAACCAATTGTCAGTTCAGAAATAAATGTGCACTGGGCTGTCCGTTCGGCGCATACTTCAGCACACAATCATCCACCTTGCCCGCTGCCATCAAAACAGGAAACCTCACGGTGCGTCCCTGGGCGATCGTTACAAAAATTATTTACGATAAAGATAAAAAAAGAGCCACGGGTGTAGAGGTATTGGACGGCCAAACAAATCAGACCTACACCTATCATGCAAAGATTATTTTCCTGAATGCGTCGACGCTGAACAGTGCCTGGATCCTGATGAATTCGGCAACGGATATCTGGCCTGATGGTTTGGGAAGCAGCAGCGGTGAACTGGGACATAATATCATGGATCATCATTTAGGCGTTGGCGGGGGCGGAACTGTTGAGGGATTTGAGGAT
>DASXKM010000086.1:0-3318 GCA_036496825.1 Puia sp.
CTCATGCCCTGCCATAACATTTGAAGCAGAGTCGCCGACCAGAATCACATCAATGCCTGCCTGATCGAATAAGCGGGCGAAAGAAAAATCGTAGGCGGTTATCATGGATATTCTTTCTCCACTCAACTTCATATTTTGCAAAATATGTGTGGTAATTTTTTTGGGGACCATTGCTTTGAGGTTGAAGGATAAAGATAATCTCTTTGCGGTTAAAGCGTAAAGTCAGCGGAATAAGTAAATATGGAATTATTTAATCTGTTACTTTTTAGTCAGGTATCAGTTTTTGCGCGTTCAATTTGCATGAAGTTCCCTGTAAAGAGCCTGTATGAGACCATCCGCCAGTCCGATTTTCGGAACAAAAATTTCTTCTGCATCAATCCACCGCATCACATTTACATAAATCTGGAGTGCCGGCACAATCACATCGGCGCGATCCTCTTTGAGACTGTAAAGTCGCATGCGGTCTGCGACAGAAAAGCTGTTGAGTTCTTTGTAATAATCTTTCAATAATTCAAGAGGTAAGGGTTTACCATCTTTTCTTTTTGACAGGGAAAAAACTTTGTTGATGTTACCGCCTGAACCAATGGCAGTGATATGTTTTGAAATGGTCTTCATTTCTTTCTTAAGAAAATCTTTCATCTGGTCCCAATGTGCTTCTGTGACCTGATTTTTGATTAGCCGAATAGTTCCTATATTGAAAGATTTTTTGAACAGAAGCCGGTTGTCAGAAAAACAAGTCAGTTCCGTGCTGCCTCCGCCAACATCGATATACAAATAGGAATTTTCTGTATTCAGATTTTCAGCGATATGGTTTTCATAAATAAAGGCGGCTTCATCATCACCGCTTATAATTTCAATTTGAATTCCGGTTACTCTTTTTACGGTTTCAAGAATTTGTGTACCGTTCGTTGCATCCCTCATGGCCGATGTGGCAGCCGCTTTGAAATTGGCTACACCATAAGCATCCATCAGATATTTGAACGAAAGGATCGTATTGAGAAGCATATTGGTTTTCACTTCTGAGATTTCCTTTTTTTCAAACACGTCAAAACCCAGACGCAATGGAATGCGCACCAAATTGAGTTTTTCAAATACGGGTTTTTTTTCTGTTTCGGTTACTTCTGTGATCAGCAACCGTGCCGCATTACTACCGATATCAATGGCTGCCAAATTCATGAGCGTGAGTTTTTATATGGGTACCGATTCCGACGATTTCATTGCCGGCAAGGATTCCGCAATAATTACCGGTTTATTTATTTTCTGACTCAGGTATTGATATATTTCTATCTGTGAACGCACTTTCCTGGACTGGTCTTTCTTATACAGATTCTGCAAATGATTATCAAGCCATCTGGCTTTTACATTATCCGAAAGCTGTATATCCAGAATTTCCTTCAATTCCTGGCGAATCTTTGGATCAAGTATCGGACAAGTCGCTTCTACCCGGTGATCCAGGTTCCTCACCATCCAGTCGGCCGAAGATATATAAACTCTTTCTTTGCCCTGGTTGTGAAATATGTACACACGCGCATGTTCAAGATATTCGTCCAGTATGCTGATCGCAGTAACCTTCTTTTTAAATTTCTTATTCTCCGGCATCATGCAAAATATGCCCCGGACGATTAGCCTGATTTCCACTCCCGCTCTGGCTGCTTCGTATAATTTGTAAATGAGTTCTTCGTCAGAAAGTGAATTTACCTTCAGCGTGATAGAGGCGGGCTTTTTATTCCTGGCAAATTTAATTTCCGTATTAATCATGCGATACAGCTCTTTTCTGAGATATATGGGGCAGGGAATCAATGTTCTGCATCCCTTCAACGGTGCATGACCTTCTTTCCATCTTTCCATGTAATTAAACATACGATTCACATCTGCCATGATATTCCGATTGGAGGTGAGCAGGCAATGATCGCTATATAAAGTGGCCGTTTTTTCGTTCAGATTTCCGGTGCTCACAAAACCATAGTGGATGGCTCGGGTGCCTTTCATCTTTTTGATCAGGCAAAGTTTAGAATGCACTTTCATGTTTGGTATCACATCTATTACTTTAACACCTTCTTCCTCCAAAATTACTTTCCATTCCAGATTTGCTTCTTCATCAAACCGCGCCCGGTATTCCATCATTACTGTCACCTGTTTGCCGTTCCTTACGGCGTTGATCAGCGCATTTATCACTTTCGAATTGGAAGCCAGTCTGTAGCAGGTTACTTTGATGGCAGTTACTTCCGGGTCAATAGCTGCTTCCCTCAGCATATCTATTACCGTATTGAAGGAGTGATAAGGGAAATGCAACATGACGTCCTGTTCCATCACGATATCTGTAATGCGGGGTGAGCGGCCAACCAGCGGATGAGGGAATGGTTTTTTACGCTGGCCCTTCCTGGTAAAAACGTCGGGGAAATCCATGAAATGTCTGAAATTATGTGTTCGACCACCTGGAATAATTGTTCCTTTTTTTGCAAGAGACAATCCTTTGATCAGGAATTCCAGAAGATCCACATCCATTTCCTTGTCATAGATAAAACGAACGAATTTTCCTTTTCGGCGATTCTTCAGACCCTTTTCAATTTTCTCCATCAGGGAAGTTGAAAGGTCATTGTCAATATCTATTTCCGCATCTTTGGTTACTTTGAAAACCCAGGACCGATAACGTTCATAGCCAAAATAACTGAATATGTTTTTCAGGTTATACCGGATGACATCTTCCAATAAAATGATGTGATGTTCGTCCGGCGAAGGGGAAGGAAGTATAACGAACCGACCCAGCACACGACTCGGTATTTCGATCACCGCAAATTTTTTTTCTTCTTTTTCAGTAGACTTTCTTGAAAGAACAACACCGAGGTAAAGCGATTTCTCCCTCAGATAAGGAAATTGAGGAATGCTCTGGATCATCAACGGGATTATGTTCGCCCTTGCTTCTTCCTCAAAATAGTTTTGAACGAATTTCTGCTGGTCTTTATTCAGATCCTTCTCTGTAATAAGAAAAATCTTTTCATTTCTCATTTCAGTATAGATATTTCGCCAGATCTCATCAAATCTTTCCTGTTGCTGCAAAACGATCGACTGTATCTCCAGCAGAATTTTTTCGGGCGCTGTTTCCATGTGCATGTTCAACTTGCCCTTTCCGCTGAATTCTTTCATACGATTCAAGGCTGCAACCCGTACCCGGAAGAATTCGTCCAGGTTATTTGAGAAAATACCAAGAAATTTCACTCGCTCCCGGAGTGGCACAGAAGGGTCCGCTGCTTCCTGCAGCACCCGACCATTAAAGGCCAGCCAGCTAATATCCCTTGGAATGGTTCGTCTTTTCATTTC
>DASXKM010000087.1:0-5048 GCA_036496825.1 Puia sp.
AGTGAATATAACGCGGGATGAATTTGAGGCTCAGCGCCGGGGCCGGAGTTTCAGGATCGTTTTCAAGAGAAACGAAATCATCGACCGGATCAGTGAATCCTATGCTGATGTGCCTCAGGGGGAGAAGCTGGCCATTTTCAATTCCGCCAATTACCTGGAAGTTGCTATCAACAAAGGCAATGCCGCCGGCCTGTTCGGGCTCCAGGATTTCACTGATCAAAGCCTGCAGCACCATCTGTTTTATCAGACTGTCAAAGTATATTTTGAGTAGTGTGGAAGTATGGAAGTATGGAAGTATGGAAGTGGAGTTTAACAGTTCGTTTGCTAATTTACTTCCATACTTCCATACTTCCATACTTCCATACTTGTATTTAGTCCCTGAGTCTCTATATATTTGTCACTCCTAAAAAATCGTAGACAATGAATTATAAGAAGGTCAATAACATTTCAGGCTGGGTTGTTTGTCTGATTGCCTGTATGGTATACGTCCTCACCATGGAAGCCACCGGCAGTTTCTGGGATTGCGGTGAATTTGTTTCGAGTGCCTATAAACTCCAGATTCCGCATCCGCCGGGAGCCCCGCTTTTTGTGATGATGGGTCGCTTTTTTATCATTCTTTTTGGAGACAATCCGCTTTCTGCTGCCCGTGCGGTCAACTTTATGAGTGCCATCCTGAGTGGGTTCACCATTCTTTTTCTTTTTTGGTCCATCACCCATTTCGCACGGAAAATTATTCAGAAGAACAGCCTGGTTCTCGACAGCCAGCAGATTTTTACCATCATGGCAGCGGGTGCCGTGGGTGCCCTGGCATATACTTTCTGCGATTCCTTCTGGTACAGCGCCGTGGAAGGTGAAGTATACGGGTCTTCGTCTTTTTTTACCGCGCTTGTATTTTGGGCCATTTTGAAATGGGAAGATGAAGCCGAAAAACCTGAAGCTGACCGCTGGATTATCTTCATATTTTATATGATGGGTCTGTCCATCGGTGTGCATCTTTTGAACCTGCTTACCATTCCTGCTATTGTAATGGTATATTATTATAAACGATATACGCCTACTGCCTGGGGATCGGTATTCGCGTTTTTTATCGGCTGCGTAATCACGGGACTGATACAGAAGTTCGTGATCCAATATACCATTAAGGGTGCAGCCTGGTTTGATATTCTCTTTGTCAATAGTTTCAATCTGCCGTTTTTTACAGGATTTGCGTTTTTCTTTATTCTTTTAGCCGCCATTCTTGTTTATGGCCTCAGGTATGCCATCCGGAAAAAATATTATCTGCTGAAAATCGGTGTCTGGAGCATTTCTTTTATGCTGATCGGTTATTCGACCTATTTCACCACCATGATCCGTTCAAATGCGGATCCGGCAGTGGATATGTTCAATGTGGACAATCCGGTAACACTGGTGGGCTATCTTAGCCGCGACCAGTACGGTGACTGGCCGATTGTATATGGACCCGATTATACTGACCGTCCCGCACGTGTTGAAGGAAGTGACCAGTATATCCGCGGAAAGGATAAATATATTCTTTCAGGTAAATCGGTTGGCCAGGATTGGAATAATACGCCTTCTTCGCATTTCTTTCCAAGAATGTGGGACAATAGCAATGATCGTGGTCAGCAGGATGTCTATAAACAGTATGGTAATGTCGCGGAAGGTGATCAACCAACAATGGGTAATAATATCCGGTATTTTATTTCATACCAGACATACTGGATGTACCTGCGATATTTCTTTTGGAACTTCTCCGGTAAGCAGAACGACCTGCAGGGTTTCGGAAATATCCGGGACGGAAACGCGATTACCGGTATTCCGTTTATAGATAATTTTTTATATGGCGATCAGAGTAAAATGCCTGATAGCATTCGCAAGAATAACAAGTCGTTCAACCGGATGTATGCATTGCCCTTTATACTGGGAATGATCGGATTGTTTTACCAGTACAATAAAAACCGGCGGGATTTCATCATCAATATGCTCCTGTTCTTTTTCACGGGTATGGCCATAGTAATCTATCTGAATCAGGCAGGCCAACAGCCGCGCGAAAGAGATTATGCGTATGTGGGTTCATTTTACGCTTTCGCCATATGGATAGGGCTCGGCGTGCTTTGGGTAAAAGAGAAGTTTGAAAAGGTTATGAAAGCGCCGGTCGCAAATTATGTTTCTGCGGGTCTTTGTCTGCTCGCTGTTCCTGTTCTGATGGGGAACCAGGAATGGGATGATCACGACAGAAGTAAAAAAACGCTGGCACGTGATCTGGCAAAAGATTATCTGGAAAGTTGTCCTCCAAACGCCATGCTGTTTTCGTTTGGTGATAATGACACTTATCCTTTATGGTATGCACAGGAAGTGGAAGGTATCCGTCCGGATGTACGCGTGGTCGTCAATAGTCTTTTGGGAACGGACTGGTATATGAATGAGCTGCGCTATAAAATAAACAAGAGTGCACCTTTCGATATCATCTTTACGCCAGAACAGATTCAGGGCAACAAAAGGGATATCACATATATCACAACCCTGCCCGGTTTTGATCAGAAAAAATATTATGATCTCTACGACATCATGAAGAACGTGGTGGGCAGCGATGATCCAAAATATACGCAGACGCAGGATGAGGACGTGCTGAACCTGCTGCCCGTGAAAAAATTATCCGTTCCGGTGGATCTGGAAGCCGTAAAAGCTGCAGGGCTGGTTCATGAGGGCGATAGTGTTCTGAGTGAACTTAAAATTGATATACCCAATCGTCAATATCTGCTTAAGAACGATTTAGCGATATATGCAATTATTGCCGCAAATCATTGGAAGCGCCCCATTTGCTTTACCTCAACCCAGGAACTAAATGATCTGGGTCTGAATAAATATGTGCGGCTCAGGGGACTCTCTTATCAGCTGGTTCCATTTGATAAAGGTGGTGTGGACAATGACGCTGCCTATCAAACCATCATGAATCATTTTGCCTATGGCTCTGCTGATAAACCGGGCGTATATTATGACGAAGAAAACCGCCGTCATCTGAACAGTATCCGGATGGCTCATTCACAGGTTGCTTTTGGTCTGGCCGATGCCGGTAAAAAGGATTCAGCTAAAAATATCCTGGAACATTTTGATAAAAATGTACTGGAATCCAATTTCTCATACGGCATGACGTCGAACCGCCAAAATCAACAGGATGCCATCTCGACGGACTTTCTGCAATCCTGTTATATTGCCGGTGATCTTACGCTGGCGAAAAAAGTGGAAGCCTCTTTAAAGAAAGATCTTCAGCAGCAGATGCGGTATTATAAATCTCTTGGTGATGAAACCAGCGACGATCAGCTGGCCACGAATGCATATATGTTGTTGCAGGGTAAGGGCGGTCAGCTTTCGGACCGGCAGCAGCAATTCACACAGGACATTTTTACCACCTACCGGATGCTTTTGCAGATAGACCAGATGGATAAACAGTTTACAGGTAAACCGGCACCCGCTGTCGACAACAAGTTAAAATAGTATATTTCTTTTAAATATCTGAGCCTCCTGAGAAATTCAGGAGGCTTTTCTGTTATGAGGAACTATTTTAATTGTCAATTGTTAATTGTTAAATGTTAATTCTGCATTGCTGGGTGCAGGTGGCAATATTTTGAACCGCTTCATGCTTTGCGCTTTGCGCTTTAAGCATAAAAAGCACTAACTTGATCGTATGATCGGTTTTCAATTTGGAAAATTTGACCCGAAGAAGGATGGCAAATCAAAATTTGACCAGTTGCTGGATATATTCATGCAACTTCTTACCTACACCAACGGGGATGTGAGCGAAGCGCTTCAGTGGATGAGCCAGCTGGATAAAGAATACGCGATTACAGAGGGTGAATACGGCATGGGTGACTTTATTGAAGATCTGAAGGACAAAGGATATATCGACGAAAACAAGCAGACGGGTACGATCAAAATCAGTCCCAAAACCGAGCAGGGAATTCGCAAAAGATCACTGGAAGAAATCTTTGGCAAGCTGAAAAAAACCAAGTCTGGTGATCACAATAGTTTCAAGCCCGGTGGTGGTGACGAGATCAATCCTGAAACCAGAACGTTTCAGTTTGGCGATCAGCTGGAACATATTGATTTTACCGAATCTATCAGAAATGCACAAATCAACCACGGGATCGAATCCTTCAACATGCAGGAGGATGATCTGAAGATCCGGGAAACAGATTATAAAACGCAGACCTCGACTGTGCTGATGATCGACATTTCGCACTCTATGATTTTGTATGGAGAAGACCGGATCACGCCCGCAAAAAAAGTGGCGATGGCGCTCAGCGAACTCATCACCACAAAATATCCGAAAGACACGTTGGATATCGTTGTATTTGGTAATGATGCCTGGACAGTTGAAATAAAGGACCTTCCTTATTTACAAGTCGGCCCCTATCACACAAATACCGTTGCCGGCCTCGAACTGGCGATGGACATATTGAGAAGAAGAAGAAATCCGAACAAGCAGATTTTCATGATAACGGATGGAAAACCGACCTGCCTGAAATCCGGTAAAAGATATTATAAAAACAGTTTTGGTCTGGACAGAAAAATTACAACCCGTTGCCTGAATCTGGCTGCGCAATGTAAAAAGCTCAAAATCATCATCACCACCTTTATGATTGCGAGTGATCCTTATTTACAAAGATTTGTAAACGAGTTCACAGAAACCAATAACGGAAAGGCATTTTTTGCTTCACTGGATCACCTGGGTGCTTTCATCTTCAGGGATTTTGAGAACGGGAAGAGGAAAACGGTATATTAGTTATTAGTTATTAATTATTAGTTATTAGTTATTGATATCCACTTACAACTAATTCAACTTACAAATAAATCAACTTATAACTAATAACTAATAATTAATAACTAATAAGAGGATTGTGTTACACTAAAAAATGATGATGAATATCGATAAAATAAAGACGCTGGGTGATCTGAAGAAGTCAGGATATGAACACCGGTCGGTAAAGGAAGAAGTCAGGGAAAATTTATTAAAGAAGCTGAATAGAAAGGAAAACAGTTTTCCCGGCATT
>DASXKM010000088.1:0-1544 GCA_036496825.1 Puia sp.
CCACTTTTTCCCGACGAAAATGTACATTCCAGACGATCCAGTTCCTGCCACCGAAATCCAGCAGAACCTGGGCATCAGAATCATCCATCGGCAATACAAATCCATATCTCTCCATGCCTCTTTTATCTGCAAGTGCTTTCCCCATAGCTTCTCCCAGCGCGATACCCGTATCTTCTATCGTATGGTGTTCGTCTATTTCGAGATCACCCCGGACCTCGATTTTCAAATCCATATTGCCATGCCTGGCTATCTGGTCCAGCATATGATCAAAAAAGGACAACCCTGTGTGGATATCAGCTTTGCCGGCTCCGTCCGCATTTAATTCAACCCTGATTTTTGTTTCTTTTGTATTTCTTTCATGAACCACCTGACGAAGACCTGATTTAAGAAAAGAATATATGTCACCCCAATGCGCGGATTCCAGCGCTACTACTTTTTCGAGATCGCTTAACGAATCTTTGATTTCCTTTCCTCCCAATTGTGCATCCTGCTTTAACCAGATCGCCTTGCAACCGAGGTTTTTCGCAAGTTGCACATCTGTTATTCTGTCGCCGATCACAAAGGATCCGGCAATATCATACTCATCATTGTTCAGATAATCTGTGAGCATCCCGGTGCCCGGCTTACGCGAAGGTGAACGATCGATCGGAAAAGATCTGTCGATATGCACAGCACTAAAATTAATACCCTCGTTGGAAAAACATTGCATCACAAAATTCTGAATGGGCCAGAATTTATTTTCGGGAAAGGCAGATTTGCCCAGGCCATCCTGGTTCGTAACCATTACCAGTTCGTATTGCATTTCCCGGGCAATCCTACCCATAAATTCAAATACTCCCGGATAAAACTCGAGTTTACTAAAATCGTCAATCTGATAGGTGGGGGGAGATTCTTTGATCAGCGTCCCGTCCCGGTCTATAAAAAGAATTCTTTTCATTCAAATGTTTACATCTTTTTTCGGGCTGATTCCACTTCAGATACTTTTACCGAAGATGCCTTATTCCAAAACTATTACGGATAAACGTAAGAACGAATGCGATCTCCTGATCTTTTATTTCCGCATTGCGATGCATTGTATTCTGATTTAGTTTACCATCCAACTATTCTTCTGTATTATGACCATTAATAAATATTTCTATTAGTTTTGTTTTGTCGCCCTTAACAAGTTTTTCATTCAAAGGTGGACTAATTCCTTCAATGCCCAGACCATTCGCCTGGTGGCAGGAAAAACATTTATTTGTAAAGACAACTTTCCCTGAGTCCATGGAAATCTTATATGGCGATTTTTGAAAGGCACAATGATTTCCCTCAGGATCCGACTGCGCTTTTAGAACAGACGGAACAACGATCAGAAAACAAATCAGGGAAAAAGATAAATAGCGCAACTTAATAGTCAATTTATTGATAGCTGATTTTCCATACAGTTCCCTTCACGTCATCTGTGACGTATATTGAACCATCGGGACCCTGGGCAAGGCCGCAGGGGCGGTGTAGAGCACCTCCTGAAGCGGTATTTTTCGGACCCCCGGAAAATCCATCTGCAA
>DASXKM010000089.1:0-11259 GCA_036496825.1 Puia sp.
AAACTTCAATTCAGGATCATCATAAAGGAACTGAAGCACTTTCAGGTTCAGATCTTTTGGCGACTCGAATGTGAGCATATCATAGGGCTCCTCGAAGTTCGAGACCTGTTCACCAAACTGTTCTATGAGTCTTTGTTTTACGAATGCGTTGTCCACTGAAACAAGTTATATAGTATAAGCGTATAGGAGTATAAGAGTATAGGAGTTGGAACCTCCCTTAACAATTACACTACGTAACTTTTATACTCATTATAATTTTTAAAACTATCCAACTATTTAACTCCACTCTTATACTCTTATACTCCTATACTCTTATACTCTTATACTTGTATCAAATGATCTTCGATCATTTGATTCCGTAGCTCTGCATCAGCTCGCGGTACTGCTCACCGTTCCTTCTTCGGAAAGATTCTTCTCCGACCAGATCCTGGATCCGCATAAACCCGTCCAGGATACCTTCGGGTCTTGGAGGACAGCCGGGGACATATACATCCACAGGAATGATTTGATCAATTCCCTGCAAAACAGAATAAGAATCAAAAATGCCTCCTGAAGACGCACAGGCACCGACAGCCATCACCCAGCGGGGTTCTGCCATCTGCAAATAAACTGACTTCAGGATGGGCCCCATTTTCTTGGCAATCGTACCCATTACCATCAGAAGGTCGCATTGACGGGGGGAGAATCCCAGCCGCTCGGCGCCGAAACGCGCCAGATCATAATGAGAGGCCATGGTCGCCATGAACTCAATACCACAGCAGGAGGTTGCAAAAGGAAGTGGCCACATCGAATTTTTTCTTGCCAATCCAACTGCGTCGCTGAGTTTGGTCGCAAAAAAACCATCGCCCTTATGCCCCTCGGGCATGTCCACCATGCTGATCGAATTCTTTGTATCAGCAGGAACCGTATGCACATTAAATCTTACAGGTCTGGTCATGATATAAAAAATTTACTCCCGTCGTCCGCCAACGGGCGAACAACCGGCTATTATCATAACAATCGTGGAAGCGCCAGGGTTCTTTCTAAAATGTCAATCTTCCCATTGCAGGGCGCCTTTCTTTATAATATATACAAATCCGATCAGGAAGAAAAATACAAATAACAACACTTCTGCAAATCCGTCCCACCCCAATGCCCTGAAATTTACCGCATAAGGATAAAAGAAAATCACTTCCACGTCAAAAAGCACAAATAATATGGCAACTAAAAAATATTTGATTGCCATCGGCTGCCGGGCATTTCCCACAGATTCGATACCACTTTCGAAATTCTTCAGTTTTTCATCAGAACTCCGTTTTGGGCCAAGCAGATGAGTTACACCAAGTACCAGAAATACAAAGGCACCGGCGAAAATTAACTGTATGGCAATCGGCAGATAGTCACCGGCAGTATTTGTTCTGGAAACCAGGTTCGTTGCCTGAATAAAAAAAGGAGTCATAAGGAACATTCCATTGCGGAACAAAAGTAATACAGGGGGTTCAGATTTCATGGGAATGTTTTTTCCCCCTTTATACAATAAAAAAGATCCTGATGAACACATCAGGATCTTCAAAAATTTAATATTTCTTTATTTTCCTGTAGAGTGATTTGGTCCGCTTTTGGACTTCGATGCCGGTTGTCTGGCAGGTCTTGTCAACACTTCGAGCACTTTTTGAGCAGAGGTGTTGGTAGGATCTACTTCAAGTACTTTCGACATGTATTCAATCGCCTTCGGTTTATCTTTTTTCACATCATTATAGTATCCTGCCAGATAGAAATAGGCCCCCACAACCTGGTTTTTATATTTCGCCGAATCCGGTGAGGACCTGGCAAATTCCGCCAGTTTGATATAGGCATCCACCGCAAGCCCCTGCGAATTCAGTGTATCATCCTCCGCCTGTTTGCTTCTTGCACACCAGAGATAACCATAAATTTCATTCGGATATTTTGGTATATACACACCGCAGAAAATACTATCTGCTGTTTTAAAATTTCCCGCCGAATAATTAGCCGTACCGAATTTAAACAGATCTGAATTATTCGGATTTTTCAGATTATTATAGATCGCACCCGATATCACGGCTGCAGCCTGTTTATTATGAAGGTCTTTTGCAAGCTCCAATGCTTCGTTTGCGTATTTTTCTTTGTCCACGTCCAATGTATCCATGGCAATCGCTTTCGCATAATATTGAAATGCCATATTTCTGGTTGCTGAATCCGATAGTTTTCCATAGATCTTGCCATATTCTTCAAAATCGGTACTCAGTAATAAGGTAGAATCCGCTTTCTCGATGAAGGTTGCCATGGCTTCTTTCGCGGCAGTATAATCACCCAATGAATCCGAAGCATAGGCAACCAGCCGGTACATACGCGGATTCACATTCGCGCCATATTGTGAAATGAGCTGCTGGGCCCTCGTACGTGATTCGGCTACTTTGCCCGACACATACAGCATGCCTGCTTTCATATATTCAAGATCCGCGCCCTGGTCAGAATTTGCCGCGTATTTGTCAAGATAGGAGGCAGCCTTATTCACATCACGCAGATACCAGTAAAGAAATAATTGTTCGTAGGCCGGTGCATAAGCCGGATCGATCGTGACTGCTGATTCAAAAGCTGGAAGGAAAAATTCCCTGTTATTTTGTGTCAGGTAAACAATACCGATTTTCATCTGCGCCTCTGCATATTTTGGATCCACAACCAGGGCTTTTTGATAATTTGTTACAGCATTTCCGCCGTCTAATAGTCTCCTGTATGCATCTCCCAGCAAGGTATATGTAACGGGATCGTTGAATCTTTTGACCTGCGTGGCAGTGGTCAGTTTCTGTATCGCATAATTTAAATCGCCCGCTTTAGAATCAATATTCGCATAGGCTACTGCGTTGAGCACGTTGATATCTTTTTCCTTGGTCAGACTGATAGCTGTTTCAAATCGTTGACGGGAATCCGTTTTATTACCATACAACAACTCCACATGCCCCATTCCGACCAGTAAAAGGGGGGCGTTTCCATTAGTGGCAAGCATTTTCTGATATAAGGCTTTTGCACCGGCGGTATCTCTTGTATCACGACGATGGATCATAGTTTGTCCCAGCCAGTAAACCGCATCAATATTATTCGGGTTGGCATTGAGGACTTTTTCAAAAGCACTCTGGGCGCTGGCATACCTTTCATAGTACAAAAACTGTTTCCCCTGTTCCAAAGTCTGGGCGGAAACTGTGCTGCCGATGCAAGCAATTGTCAATAGCAGGCTGTAACATAGTTTTCTCATTCTGAATCTCCTTTTATAGTGTATAAATATATCCAAAAAAATAATTATTGCTGCATCTCTACGTCACGAACGTCAAAATTCATACGGGCAGGTACCAGGTAGGCCCGTTTAAAAATCAGCTGTCCCCTCTCATTGACAAGGAAGTTTACAAAATTATTTCCCACACCACTCCAGTTCTCTTTCAGTATATAATACAATCCACGTACCATGGGATATTTCCCATACACGATATTGGCCTGAAACGGATATACGAATGGTTTATCCGTGCAACGTTCACATTTAATGGCCACCACTTTCACTTCTTTCATGAAAGCAAGTTCAAGGGAATCCTCCTGGTCACCGATCCAGTTCAGGCCTATAAATCCGACCGCATCCGGATGAGACGAAACATAGGAAATCACCTGTGGGCTTGACCTGGCAGCTACCACGTTTTTTCCCAGAGCCTCACCCTTTAATATCGAATCCATTGCGTATCTGACTGTACTGGTGGCAGAAACACCGTCCATGACCGCTTCTCTTTTCTTTTTATCATTTCCTTCCAGAAGATTCTTCACATCGTTCATCGTCATTACCGTATCCTGGGAATGATTATTCACAATAAGTGCCACCGCGTCATAAGCCAGCAGGCCAGAAATTGCCGGCGTTTTCGCCGAATCCCTGAAAAATCTTTCCTCCGCAAGGCTCAATCCCCTGGTTACGATCACCATTCGGACGCTGTCACTGGAAAGATCCCTCAAACAGGCCGCTTCCGGTTTATAATCCACCAGCACATGTGCATCCGGAAAAGAACTTTCGAACACTTTGAGCTGAGAATCGATTACAGGTTTAAACGACTCGTCAACGCTTATATGAATGGTACCCGAAAGCGGCGTTTCCTGTTGAATCCTGGGATGGGAATGACATCCTGTAAACAAGACTCCTCCCAGGGCCAATATGATGCATGGAAAACATTTTAGTATAATGTTCATCCCCTTAAATTATTAGTTAAAATAGTTTTTTTTGTATCCCCTGTAAATCCGGAAGATCCCATAAAGAATACAAAGTCCTGCAAACAGATAACGGAACAAATCGTCAATACCAAAAGTGACACCCAGCCGGGGAGCCAGCAGGAAGAATATGCCAAGGCAAAATATGATGATACCCATCCCGTAATCCATAATAGATCTTCTCAACCGGTATCCCCTTGCACGTTTGTCAAGATCCTGTTCTTCAGGCATGAGTATGCATTTATAAGCGTTTGGCAATATACATAAAAAACCAGTTTGGAAGACTGGAAGACTGGAAGACTGGAAGTCTGGAAGTGGGTGATTAAGTTTTTTAGTTTTATAGTGAACCGGGAAATTTTACCCTGGTTCTTGCTCACCAGCTACTAACTGCCAACTTACAACTTCCAACCATTCATTCCGGCCGCACAAAATTTACCGGCAAACTAAAATACACTGATACATTACGATGATTTTGCGATCCCGGTTTCCAGTCAGGCATTTTTGAAATAACACGTTTCACTTCTGTATTGAACGCCGCATCTGCCGGAAGGGTGATTTCAATATCCCGGACCCTCCCGTCAGCGCCCACCACAAACCGGGCAATTACTTTTACCTCTGCACCTTCTTCCAGATTATTTTCCGGCATACGCAAATTCCTTATCAGGAATTTTTTCAGGGCTTCCGGACCACCCGGAAATTCGGGCATGATCTCAGCTATATACAGTACTTCGTTTTTATTTTCAACGGACTCCGTAGTTTGGCTTACCGCTAAGCCGGCTTCTTTTCCGTTTGAAGGAGGTTCTCCATTGTCAGGCGGTCCTGCAATTGTTTTTGTCCCGATACTACTTGTTTCGATTTTATCAACCGTTGGCATGGGTTCCTGAATATTCCGATCAGCAACAATAACAGGTCTTGTTAACGCCACTGTAGCCGGTGGTTTTGGCACCGAAGCCCTGACATGTGGGGGCGGGAATTTTACTTCGTCCTTTACAAATTCCGGGATGATGTCTCCTGTTACATATATTAATTTTCGTGCAGAGGATACGGATGAATATGGATATAACCATATAAATGTTATCAGAACTACGAGTGACAGGATAATGCCCATCGAAATGAGGAGCCTTTGTGGGTAATATTTTCGTAGCGGATAAGCACCGTACGATTTGTTTCTGTTTTCAAATAGCAGATCCAGCGGATCGGCCTGTAAAATGGCAAGAGGTTCCATATAATCTGTTTTAAAATATGAATGAATCAGAAATAGAACCTGCGCAGTATATTTGAGATGCCGGCCGAAAAATATTCCATAAAAGTTGTAGATTGATGGCTTACGGTTGACGTAAAGTCGTTTATTGCAGATCGTTTATTGTATATCGAAAGAACACCCACTTCCATACTTCCAGTCTTCCACACTTCCACACTTGTTTTGTCTTATTTTTGCAGGCATGAAAATTTTAATGGTTTGTCTCGGAAATATTTGCCGCAGCCCGCTGGCTGAAGGAATTCTGGAATCAAAAGCAAAAAAACTGGGGCTTTCCTGGGAGGTAGACAGCGCCGGTACCAATAATAATTATCATATCGGGGAAGCACCTCATCATCTTTCCCAAAAAGTGGCCAGGCTTAATTCTGTCGATATCAGCCAACAATGCGCAAGAGCATTTGTGCCTGAGGATTTTGACCGGTTCGACATGATCTATGCGATGTCAGGCGATATTCTTGTTGACATGAAAAAAATTGCCAGAAAGAAATTCAGGCCTGAAAAAACAGACCTCCTGCTGAATGAAATATATCCGGGTCAAAATCTGGACGTACCGGATCCCTGGTATGGTGAAGAACCAAATTATCATGAAGTGTATGCGATGATTGACAAAGCCTGCGATAAGATCATTGAGAAATACCAATCTCTTAAATCTGCCTGAACATGAGTAAACCCGGCTTGCCTCAGGGAACACGTGATTTCGGATCGCAGACTGTTTACAAACGCAATTTTATTTTCGAAACCATCCGGTCGGTATTTGAACTTTATGGATATGAACCGCTTGAGACGCCAGCCATGGAAAACCTGGACACCCTGCTTGGAAAATATGGCGAGGAAGGAGATAAACTGATTTTTAAAATTCTTAACAACGGTCTGGATCACGATTCAAAAAAAGATTCGGCAAGGGCTGCTTTCGAAAATATACTGGCCGGTAAAAATGATAAAACGATTACGGAACGTGCTTTACGCTACGATCTGACAATACCTTTTGCACGTTACGTGGCAACACATTTTCATGAGCTCAGTTTTCCCTTTCGCCGTTACCAACTGCAACCGGTCTGGCGTGCCGACAGGCCACAAAAAGGCCGTTACCGCGAATTCTATCAATGCGACGCGGATGTGGTAGGGAGTAAATCGCTGATGAATGAAGTTGAACTTTCCCAGATCTATCTGACTGTTTTTGAAAAATTAGGCGTTGATGTGGAACTGCGTATCAATCACCGGAAAATTCTGGAAGGTCTGGCCGCATCCAGCGGCGGCCTGGAAAATACGATCCCGATCACGATGGCTATTGATAAGCTGGATAAGATTGGAATCGAAAAAGTAAAAGATGAACTTCTGGATAAGGGACTGGAAGGAAAAGATGTTGATCGGATTGAAAAATATCTGCTGATCCACGGAAACAACACAGAGAAAATTCAGCAGCTGACGGATCTTCTTCCCGGTACCGCTGCGCAAACAGGTTTGCGTGAATTGCAATATGTATTATCTTTTTTTGAAGGAAAAAATTCAAAAAATCCGTCGGATGCCGGAAAAGTAGCGCTGGATTTTTCCCTCGCCAGAGGTCTGAATTATTATACAGGGATTATTTTTGAAGTCCGCGCAAAAGGAGTGAATATCGGAAGTATCGGGGGGGGCGGAAGATATGATGACCTTACGGGTCTTTTCGGTGTTTCGGGAATACCCGGTGTGGGCATTTCATTTGGTGTGGACAGGATTTATGATGTCATGGAAGAATTGAAACTTTTTCCACCTACCGTCGGACGATCCACCGAAGTACTATTCTTTAACCTCGGAGAGGCAGCAGGCCTGAGAAGTTTTGATCTGATGCAGGAATTGCGGAAGTCGGGATTTCGTTGCGAATTATTTCATGAACAGGCGAAGTTTGACAAACAGTTCAAATACGCGGAGAAGAAAAATATTCCCCGGGTAATCATTATTGGCGACGATGAATTGAAATCAGAAATCGCGAAAGTTAAAGATCTGAGATCAGGTGTGCAGACTGAAGTGCCATTTGCTGAGTTGATCAGTGTGGTGAATGAGAGAGAGTAGAAAATGTAAAAATTCAAAATTGTATTTGCAAATGACAATTTGCAAATGTGAATTTCATTTGCACTTGTATAAACGAGGATTACATCCCTTCGAAAACAACCGCCGCCCCCTGACCGACTCCGACACACATGGTCGCCAGGCCATACTTCGAACCCCGTCTTTTCATTTCATGAATCAATGTGGTGGAAATCCGGACACCGCTGCATCCAAGCGGATGACCCAGCGCAATGGATCCGCCGTTTACATTTATTTTCTGAAGATCCAGCCCCAGATCATGAATACAGGCGATCGACTGGGAAGCAAAGGCTTCATTTAATTCTATGAGATCGATATCGTCGATTTTTAAACCGGCGCGGTAAATAGCTTTCTGAGAAGCCGGAACAGGACCCAACCCCATGATCGCCGGATCTACGCCGGCAACACCCATGGATACCACCCTCGCAAGAGGTTGCAGATTATAATTTTTAACAGCCTCCTCACTTGCCAGTAATATCGCTGCCGCTCCATCATTTAGGCCAGAGGAGTTCCCCGCCGTCACAGTCCCGTCTTTTTTAAAAGCCGGTTTGAGCCGGGCAAGTTTTTCAAGCGATGTTTCCCGGGGGTGTTCATCCCTGGTAACCCAGCTAACGAGCTGATCCTGCACAAGTTCCACTGCTATGATCTCATCATTCCATTTTTCGGCAGAGAGAGCGGCAAAATATTTCCGCTGGGATTCAAGTGCAAACTCGTCCTGCGCAGTTCGGGAGATCTTCCATCTTTGCGCAACGTTTTCCGCAGTTTCGCCCATCGAAAAAGGATAATACTGATCCGTCAGATTCTTATTCGGAAAACGCCAGCCGATGGTGGTATCCACCATTTCGAGTTTCCGGCTGTATGCCGATGTCGGTTTGGCCATTACAAAGGGTGCCCGCGACATACTTTCCACTCCTGCCGCAATATAAAGATCTCCTTCGCCACACATGATAGCCCGGGAAGCGTCCATTACGGCTTGCAATCCGGAAGCACAAAGCCGGTTCACCGTATTGCCTGCAACAGAAACAGGAAGACCAGCCATCAGTGCCGCCATTCGTGCTACGTTCCGGTTATCTTCGCCAGCCTGGTTTGCATCTCCGGCAATCACATCTTCGATGGCATCGGGATCAATACTTTGATTTCGTAAAAGCAGCGTGCGGATCGCATAAGCAAGCATATCGTCGGGTCGCACTGAAGCCAGAGCACCTCCGTATTTGCCGATCGGCGTGCGAACTGCATCAATGACATAAACTTTGTTCATGGAATTATTAAGTGAGCGCAAATATCCGGCATTTTATGCTTAAAGCCTAAAGCCCAACGCCTAACGCCTGATAGTCGATGATGTGTTCCCAACTCTTATACTCCTATACTCTTATACTCCTACACTTGTTTGTGTATCTTTGCCGCTTCATGAAAACAGACAAAACAAATATCCGGACGCTCTCAAAGTCCGAGATACAGGAATATTTTGAAGACCTGGGAGAACCAAAATTCAGAGCCGCCCAGGTTTATGAATGGATATGGCAAAAGCAGGCCTTTAAGTTTGAGGACATGACCAACCTGAGCAAGGAACTCAGGGCCAGACTTGCCAAGGATTTTGCATTTCCTTCCCTTCGCATAGATACTACACAACACAGTGCAGACGGAACCGTAAAGACCAGGTTTAAAACCTTTGACAATCATTTCGTGGAAGGCGTTTTAATTCCAACAGACGAACGCAGAACTGCCTGCGTTTCTTCCCAGATCGGCTGTTCGCTGAGCTGTAAGTTCTGCGCCACCGGATATATGGACAGGGAAAGAAATCTTGAATTCGATGAAATCTACGACCAGGTCGTTCTGATCAATCAGCAGTCCGAAAAAACATATGAAAAAAGACTGAGCAATATTGTATTCATGGGAATGGGAGAACCTCTGCTGAATTACAAAAATGTACTGAGGGCCATCGACAAGATCAGTTCTGCAGAGGGACTTGGAATGAGCCCGCGCAGAATTACCGTTTCCACCGCGGGTGTTGCCAAGATGATTCGTCAGCTGGGAGACGACAAAGTAAAATTTAAACTCGCTCTCTCCCTGCATGCAGCCAACGATTTAAAACGGCATGAGATCATGCCGATCAACGATACCAACAATATCAAGTCTCTGATCGATGCCCTGAATTATTTCTACAAACAAACCGGGAACGAAATCACCTTTGAATATATCCTGTTCCAGGATTTCAATGACAGTCTGAAAGATGCCGATGAACTGATAAAAATTTATCGACAGGTGCCTGCGGATCTGGTCAATATCATCGAATACAACACGATCGCCAATGCCTTGTTCGCCAAGCCGGATGAATCAGTCACAAATACTTTCATGAAACATCTGGATAAAAATAAAGTCAATGCAAGACTTCGCCGAAGCCGTGGAAAAGACATTGATGCAGCCTGCGGACAACTGGCTAATAAAAACGCTTCCCCCCAACTGCCATGAAACGTAAAACCGATAATTTTTCCAAATTCATCAACCGCAAAAGCCCTGGCGCCGTAAAGGAAGAAATCCGGCAGGAGAAAAAACTTATTAAAAAGGAGCGAAAGGAAGGTATAGAGAAACATTTTGAAGAAAAAAGAAATAAACGTGCCGCTGCGATTTCACTAAAGGCAGGCACTAACACAAATACCATCGTTCCAATTCCTAAAAGCCCTTCTTCAGATAAAGCTGATAAATCCATTCATACACTAAAAGCCACCGAACCGCTGCCGGGTGCCACCATCCCGCTGAATAAATTTGTGGCCCATGCAGGCGTAAGTTCAAGACGTGCTGCAGCAGCGTTGGTAAAAGAAGGTAAGGTAACTGTGAACGGCGTTGTTGTGACCGACCCGGGAACAAAGGTCCTGTATACAGATACAGTAAAAGTATCGGGTAAGAAAGTGACCGTTTCCAGTCATTTCGTTTATATTCTGCTAAATAAACCAAAGGATTTCCTTACCACTACAACCGATCCGCAAGGCAGAAAAACCGTTCAGCAGTTAATAAGCAAAGCGACCGAAGAAAGGGTTTACCCGATCGGCAGACTGGACCGGAATACTTCGGGTGTTTTACTTTTCACGAACGACGGGGATCTGGCGCAGAAATTATCCCATCCGAAAAATGAGATGAAGAAGATTTATCATGTGGGTTTGGATAAACCACTCACCAAACAACATTTTGAAAAGATTATGACCGGTGTTGAACTGGAAGACGGGATTGCAAAAGTTGATGAGATGGCTTATGCCGACCCGAAAGATAAAACGCAGATCGGTCTTGAGATTCACAGCGGAAAAAACAGGATCGTGCGACGGATATTTGCGGCTCTCGGCTACGATGTAAAAACACTGGATCGTGTGATGTATGCGGGACTGACAAAAAAAAATGTGCAAAGGGGCAACTGGCGCTTTCTTACAGAAAAAGAGATCCGCGCTTTGAAATATTTAAAGTCTTAGGCCTTTTCGAAGGCTTAAAGCCCAAGGCTTAAAGCCTAAATCTGTTAATATACATTTCCAAATTAAGATCAACTGTCAACCACCAACTGCCAACCGCCAACTGCCAACCGAAATATGAAACTCCCCGAAATACTTTTTGAAAACGATGAATTCATTGCCCTCAACAAACCTGCGGGTATGCTGAGTGTTCCCGACAGAATACAGTCTGCCCCTTCGCTGAAGGATTTACTGATCGAAAAATAT
>DASXKM010000090.1:0-1967 GCA_036496825.1 Puia sp.
ATAGATGCCATGGCGCGATAGACATCCGCAATATTTTTTTTATTCCCCGTCCTTTCATAAATACGTAATGATTCGAGAGCAGCCTGCAATGCTTTGTTGTACTCTCCCATTATCCAGTAGTTACCGGCGATTAAATAATCAGCATCGGCTTCCGGTTTTTCAGATTTAGTCCTCTTTGCCAGTAACCATGCATTCCATGCATATTTGACGCTGGAATCGGTATTTGAAAATATATATTTGTAAGCCATTTTGATAGCCAGGTTCATACTGTCTATCGTATTTTCTGATCCTTCTGCGAAAGAAACTGACGGCCGGAATAACAAGGCAACACCGACAAAAAATGAAAACGGCAAAATGGCAGAAAATAATGGTTTCATAACAGGCTGTTGCTTTTTCTAAGGTCAATTACTTTTTAGCATACTTAAGACCTATAGATCTTAACAAAAGGGACATGCGCACGTCCGGCTATATAAATTCTCTTAGTTGAACAATTCTTTCCTGCCCCGCGTCCGGCCTTATGAATCCTCTCATCGGTCTGGCCATATCGAGCGTTATGAAAATAATCAGGCAGGCGAGTAATACGAATCCTATGATAACAATCCATTCTTTTATTTTAAGTAGCGGCGTTGTAAAACCTCCAACGAAACTGATCACCAACGCGATAAAAAAAAGCATAAAAGCGATCGGCGCGGGCAAACCTGATGTCAGGGTTGCATCTCTCTTTGCACCCAGATCATACATGGCGGTCAAAGCAACCATCATATTGTTTGCCATCAAACCGAAACCAGGTACACCGGATGCACCAACCGCCTGTTTCCACAATCGTTTGCCAGTTTCCTTTGCATTCTGTTTTGTCTGTTCCAGTTTCTCCAAATCATCAGCCTGGTCATAATAGTCGATCCTTGACTGAAGATATTTTTTCAGATCCTCCCGAAATCCATTCCGAAGGCTGTCAGGAAATGTTTCTATACGAAGTGAAACGCTTCTGATCGAATTGGCTTCGTCCACCATCATTGCACGGACATTTTCAAATCTGGTGTATGCATTACTAAACGTAAAGGCCAGTATAAAACCCCACAAGCCAAATAGCGCCGCAAGCAGGGAATTTACCCCACCTTTTGATTCCTGTTCATCCGTTTTTAAAAATTTATTCCGCACCCGTTTCCCAATGATTACCATCAGGATGCATGCCACAAACAACATCCCGGTTAGAATAGAAGAATCAACAGTGAAGAAAATAGAATGTGTCATTATTGTTTATTTGAAGGGTCTTCATATCCCGGTTTTGACTGACCACAAACATCGGGGGCGAAGCACACTAAATTAAAACAAATAAGCCCAACCGACAGACACGGTAAAGAAGTTTGCGCCACTCAGAATATAGGCACCGTCGCTGAATGCAATCTTCAATGAACTTCTTTTCCCCGTGGGAAGCGAGAGTGTACCTCCGTAACGGACATTTGATATTTCATCATTCTTACGTACACCATTTTGTGTCGTACTGCCGCCGCCGTAATAGGTTACATCGAATGCGGCCCAGGCAAGTGTACTGATATTATAGCTGATATGCCCCTGAAAAGTTCCGATTGGATTTTGTGTTCTTACTGTAGTCCCCGGGAAAAAACTGTTATTCGTAGTATAAAACCAGATACCTGCATATACGTCGAGCAGCCACCTCTTACTGAGTGGTTGGGATAAAGCTAATTCAGGCTTAAATGCCCAGCGTGAGGCACCCACATTAATTAATTTATCAGGGTAATTCTGGCCGGTTGGCGCAACGATGGTGAGGCTGGTACCAATTACGGTTTTGGGTTTTGCTTTTGCAAATTCCCGCATCGTGACAGCCGGAGCGCCAAATAAAAGAACAGACATCCGGAATCTCATATCTCCAATTCCTGACAGGTATCTGCTTTGCAACTGTCCGTTCACCAGTGCAGTCGCTTTACCATTCGCATAGGGCAACACCG
>DASXKM010000091.1:0-5989 GCA_036496825.1 Puia sp.
ATAAGTTTCATTCAAACTATAAAGACATCTACCAGGTAATCGCGAACCGCGATTTCAAGAATCAGATGTTTACGGATCATAACATGGTTCTTCCGCTGGCCAAAGCGCTGCAGGAAACCTATCCCCAGATAAAAAACGCGGTCGTAAGTACCTATAACGATCAATCTATTCTCTCAGTGGGAGAAAAGAAGCTTTCTAAATCCGGAATTACGGTCAGCGACCGGTTCTTTGATATGTTTACCTGGCAAATCATCGCCGGTAATCCTTCCCGGGCGATCAAAGATCCAAAGTCAATTATATTAACCAGCTCCACCGCACAGGCGTTGTTTGGAAATGAAAATCCCATGGGCAAAGTGGTGCGTGTTGACAACGACTATGATCAGAAAGTAAGCGCCATTCTCGCTGATCCGCCGGGCAATTCTTCCATTCACTTTGATTTCGTTCAGCCCTTCAATTATTCAGATCCTTACATTGTACGGTCCATGAATGAATGGACGAATTCATCCTGGCAGGTATATGTACAACCCGTGCCGGGAGCGAATCTCGCGCAGGTGGCAAAAAATATCAACGAGCTGAAGAGACAGCATGATCCCAATGATCATGTCAGCAGCTACTTTATATTTCCGATGAGCAAATGGAGGCTCTTCAGCGATTTCAAAAATGGAAAGAATGCGGGTGGTATGATCGAATATGTCCGGTTATTTTCCATCATAGGTATCATTATATTATTGATCGCCTGCGTGAATTTCATGAATCTCTCCACAGCCCGTTCTGAAAAAAGAGCCAAGGAAGTTGGCATAAGAAAAACACTGGGATCGGAAAAATATCAACTCGTATTTCAATTCTTTCTGGAGTCCATGATCCTCGCAGTGATTGCTTTTATCTGTTCATTGATGGCGCTCTTTTTCCTGCTGCCTTCATTCAATTTACTGGTCGATAAAAAACTCGGCCTTCCTTATAATGAAATCCTGTTCTGGGAGATTTCAGTCATCATCGTGTTATTGACGGGGATGATCGCGGGCAGTTATCCCGCCCTGTATCTATCGTCCTTCAATCCCGTGAAAACACTGAAGGGCACATTCCTCACAGGCAAAAAGGCAGCCCTGCCGCGCCATGTACTGGTGGTTACACAATTCATGATTTCTATTCTGCTGATTTCCGCCACCGTCATCATCTACCAGCAGATTGAATTTGTAAAAAACCGTGATATCGGTTATGATCCGAATAATCTGATCAGTGTGACTTCTTCCCGCGAAACCGATAAAAATTTTACGGCCATCAAAAATGATTTATTGAAAAGCGGACTGTTTGCCTCCGTTACAAGAACCGGTTCACCTATCACGCAGATACAATGGCGCAGCGGACCTCCCGACTGGCCTGGAAAACCAAAAGATGCCATGATCATATTTTCCTGTATGTCCACAGATCTGGATCTGGCAAAAACAATGGGAATCAGATTTGAGAGTGGCAAGGATTTCTCGGGTTTGCCCATTGATTCATCCTCTGTGATCCTGAACCAAGCTGCCGTGGATGTGATGAAATTAAAAAATCCGGTGGGCACTGAACTCCGGTATGGAGGCGCAGACAGAAAGTTCCATGTAATCGGTGTTACCGGAAACGTTGTTATGAACACGCCTTTTACTCCGGTGGACCCGATGATGATCTTCTTCAACGGAAATAATTCCAGTGATGTCAGTATGCGGTTGAAAGAAGGAATCACGCCGAAGAAAGCGATTGCTGTCATGGAAAAGATTTTCACTCATTATAATCCGGCTTATCCCTTTGAATATAAATTTATCGATCAGGAATTCGGAAAGAAATTTCTAACGGAAGAATTGATCAGTAAGATCACCAATATTTTTTCCGGACTGGCGATATTCATTTGTTGCATTGGTCTGGCTGGTCTCGCTTCATTCACGATTGAAAAAAGATTTCGTGAAATCGGGATTCGTAAAGTCCTGGGTGCGACTGTTCAGCAGGTGCTGATGCTCATCTCAAAACAATTCCTGAAACTCGTTGCCATCGCCTTCATTATTGCCGTTCCGATCACCTGGTATTTAATGGATAACTGGCTTGAGAAATACGATTTCCGCATCTCGATCAGCATCTGGTTATTCGCAGCGGTGGGATTTCTGATACTCCTGCTAACCCTGGTGGTTGTTAGTCTGAATACGCTGCGCGCCGCGACGAGTAATCCCGTTTCGAGTCTGAGGGCGGAGTGATTTAAGCTTAAAGCTTTATTACGCTTGTTACTGATTAGTGAAAGCTTAAAATTGACGGTTTTCGCCTTCTTTTTTCAGTTCAAAGAATTAACTTTGAAAACTATGTCGACCAACCCTAACGAGAAGGTTCTAAGAAGCGTGGTGATCAAATTTGCGGGAGATTCCGGGGACGGAATGCAGCTTACCGGCAGCCAGTTTACAAACAATACAGCCCTGATGGGCATCGATCTCGCCACTTTTCCGGATTTCCCGGCAGAAATACGTGCTCCATTGGGAACACTTCCGGGCGTCAGCGGATTCCAGTTGCATTTTTCGAGTGAGCATATATTTACGCCCGGTGATGAATGTGATGTGCTGGTGGCCATGAATGCCGCTGCATTAAAAACAAATCTGAAAAACCTGAAGAAAGGCGGGCGCATTATCGTTAATATCGAGGGTTTTGATACAAAGAATCTTCGCCTGGCGAATTACCCCGACGGTGTTAATCCGCTGGATGATAATAGTCTGGATAATTTTGACGTGATCCGTGTTGACGTCACCAAACTCACCCGCGAAACACTGAAAGATATTCCGCTGGGCATGAAAGAAAAGGACCGGGCAAAAAACATGTTTGTACTCGGTTTCCTGTATTGGATGTATAACCGGAAGCTCGGCAGCACGATCCAGTTTCTCACGGAGAAATTCGGCAAGAAACCGGATATACTTGAAAGTAATATCCGCGTATTAAAGGCGGGATTTAACTATGGCGACACAACCGAAACCGTCACAACAACATATACAGTTGAGAAAGCCAAATTGCAGCCGGGTACATACCGGTCGATCATGGGAAACCAGGCTTTGGCTTACGGACTGATTGCAGCTTCCGAAAAAAGTGGCCTTCCGATTTTTCTCGGTTCTTATCCTATCACCCCCGCTTCGGATATTCTGCATGAACTCAGCCGGCATAAAGCATTTGGCATAAGGACTTTTCAGGCGGAGGATGAAATTGCGGCCATCGCATCTGCTATTGGTGCGAGTTATGGCGGGTGCCTGGGTATAACAACTACCTCCGGTCCTGGTATGGCCTTAAAAGCAGAAGCCATGGGACTTGCCATGATGCTGGAAATTCCCCTGATCATCTGTGATATACAACGCGGCGGTCCATCCACCGGGTTACCGACAAAAACAGAACAAAGCGATTTGCTACAGGCTTATTATGGAAGAAACGGGGAAAGCCCGATTCCGGTGATATCGGTGTCCATGCCAAGTGATTGTTTTGATGTGGCTTATGAGGCAGCCCGGATGGCCATTCAGCATATGACACCGGTCATCCTGCTGAGCGACGGATATATCGCCAATGGTTCAGAGCCATGGAAGTTTCCGGATCCGGAACATCTTCATCCGATCGAGTTTAAATTCAAGACTGAACTGGGTGACGGTGAGGACAAACTGCAACCCTATTTAAGGGATGAAAAAGGCGTCAGGCCCTGGGCGATTCCCGGCACACCCGGTCTCGAGCACCGCATCGGCGGACTTGAAAAACAAAATATCACCGGGAATGTCAGTTATGAACCCGAAAACCATCAGCTGATGGTCAAACTCCGCCAGGAAAAAGTAGATAAGATTGCTGACTATATTCCCCCGCAAAAACTGGACAGCGGAGCGGAAAAAGGAAAACTGCTGGTGATCGGCTGGGGATCAACGTATGGTTCAATCAAAACTGCCGTCGCCGAATTGCAAAAAGAAGGACTGGCGGTTTCCCATGCACATCTCCGCTATATCAGACCCTTTCCAAAAAATCTGGGGCATATTATAAATAATTTTGAACAGGTTCTGATCCCTGAACTCAACAACGGTCAACTCATCAGGATTGTCCGCGATCAGTACTTTGTGGATGCAGTCGGATATAACAAGATCATGGGTATTCCATTTACCCGCTCTGAACTGATGCTGAAAATGCGCGAAATGCTGGAAGAGAAGGAACAACCGGTTCCCAATGTTTAATCGGTCGAATAGGTAAACTTCTTTTTCAGATCCATCACTTTTAATTCAAAGAAGTAATAAGAGACATACGAGATCAGCAATAAGGCTGATAACTTGATGGCATATATAACATACAGGTGGTTGCTGACATGAAGTGAATTAACGATCATGCTGATCGGAATATGAAACAGGTAGATACCGTAACTGATTTTCCCGATTTGGATTAAAATCGGAATCTCCCAAAATCCGGATTTACTTTTTATGATATAGTCGATCATCCATACGGCGATGACACTGTTTATCGTCCTGTTAAAAATGCCGTCTCCAAAACCGATATGTCCTGTAGTCTCCAACAGTTTCCAGGAAAAATAAATGAAGCAGGCGATCGGGAATGCATAGCTAAGACCATTTTTAAATCGCTTCATCCGCCCGGGTTGCATAGAACACCAGGCATACAACGCCCCTATCCCAAAACTATCAAAACAATTGGGGGTGAGTATGGGTGAGAATCCATTACTGATTTGGGTGCTGATGAATGAACTGACGGGTCCGGTTAGAATAAAAACAGCCACTAAATATTTAAAATATTTTTTATTGACATAAAGTAAGAGCCAGGGCCAGATCAGGTAAAACTGTTCTTCCACCGATAAACTCCAGCTGTGTGAAAAAGCATTCCATGAACGTGTTTTAAAACAAAGAATATTGGAAGTGTAGGTCAGGAACCAGCCCAGGTATTGATGGATATCGGGATATTGGATGATCCATAATATCAACAGTGTTAAATAATAAACCGGGAAAATTCTGAGTGTGCGCCGCACTATAAAATTTCTTACCAGAATAATTTTCGGCAGATTTCCCTTGTCAGCGTGTAATAAAACAGAGCTGATCAGAAAGCCGCTCAGAACGAAGAAAACGTCTACACCGAACATGTCGGTTGGCAATAATACCTGAACGATTCTGGCTACAGGACCTGAACCCGTAAAAAATAAATGTATCCGGGAGTGCCCAATCACAACGATGGCCACGGCCAGGGCACGCAAAGCATCGAGTCCTTTGATATACTTCATGATTGGCTAATGGTTCTTCGTTGACCGTTGACGGTTGACGGTTGACGGTTGACGGTTAGCGGTTAATGGTCAACGAAAACATTTAAGCTCTTAACGCCTTCAACAGGTCCTCTGAAATTTTCCAGATAAAATTAAATTGATCATTGATCAGCTTTACGCCAACGAGGCTGCCGTGCAGATGTCCTTCTGTGATTCCATCAGCCAGTTCTTTTTTCCTGATTGCAACCATATCGGTCATGCGCTGATTTAATTTTCTCAATCCCTCGCCGGTTAACCGTTCTTCCGCGTCAGATTTATTCTCAACGATCAAAGAGTTAACCGGATCGGCCGGAATCACTGCCGGTAATTTATTCGCGGCACCAGAAACCTCAGCGGAAATCTGCGCAATAGGAACAGCATCCTCCATTTTTAAAGATGAAGATAAACGATCACTTATCATTTTAACCCTGTTTATTGTCTGCTCCAGATTTGTCGTAACGGCCTGCACAACCGGAATATATCCGGGATCCCTGACGGGTGCCGATTTGCCCAGGACAACAGCAGCCAGTGTAGCTATATGGGTTGACATCATATAGTTCAATACAACCAGCTCATGATATTTGGCAACATTTATTTGCTTGCTCTTTGGCTCGGACATCATCCGGTTGAGTGCATCTGAAATATTCGCCAGTGCAACATAAGTGTCTTTGCGCGACAATTTGTATTGGTTGACGGATACCGGAGTGCCTGTAAAAAAAG